>JBKJXG010000274.1:0-2883 GCA_046716525.1 Solirubrobacterales bacterium | reverse complement strand
CCATCGGAGTAATCGCGCTGCGCGGCTTCATCGTCGGCTCGTTGGCGGTCGCGGAAACGGCCACTCTGCTGACGATCATGATCGTGATGGCGCCGATACAAGCGCTGGCCGCGATCCTCGACGGCGCCTTCGCCGTCTACACGCGTCCCCGTGCGATCGCCCTGCGCAAGTTCGTCCTCCTGCCGCTGGTGCGCCTCGGCGTCGTCGTGGGCCTTGCCGCGACCTCGAGCAGCGTGATCTTGCTCGGCTGGGGGTACCTGGCCGCGGAGCTGATCGGGATCGCAGCGTACGCGCCGCTGCTGGTGCCGATGCTCCGCCAGCACGGGCTGCTCGCGGAGATGAGGCGGGCTAGGCTGGACATGCCCGTTCGCGAGATGCTCGCGTTCACGACACCGCTCTTGACCACCGACGTTGCCGGGGCCGTACTGACCGCGGCCGGTGCGATCGTGCTCGGCGCGTTCGCGGGCGCCCGGGAGGTCGCCGACCTGCGCGTCGTCTTCCCTGTCGTGCTGACGATGGGCTACGTGCTGTCGAGCTTCGGCCTCCTCTTCCTTCCGCTCGCTTCGCGCCTTCACGTCCGCGGCGAGGCCAACGAGCTCAACCGGCTGTTCTGGCAAACAGCAACATGGACAGCCGTGCTCGCCTATCCGATCTTCGCGGCGTCGGTGCTGCTCGCCGAACCGATCATCGTGCTCTTGTTCGGTGAGCGCTACGAGAGCTCGGCCTCGTTGCTGACCATTCTCGCGGTGGGGTATTACGTCAATGTCGCGCTGGGTCCTAATGGCGTTCTGCTCGGCGTCTTCGGCCGGGTGCGGTTCATCGCGATCACGAACGTGCTCTCGATCCTCCTCAACATCGCGCTCCTGCTCCTGCTCGTGCCTGCCCACGGCGCGCTCGGAGCCGCGATCGCGACCAGCGCGACCTACCTGGCGCTCAACGTGGTACGGCAGGTTGGGCTCGCCCGGCACACGAGCGTCGATGCCGTCGATCGGCGCTACACCCTCGTTTGGCTCGCGGTGGCCGGCGCAACCGGCGCAGCGTTCGCGGTCGAGCTCGCCCTGTCGCCGCCGCTGACCCTGAATATCGCGCTCGCGATCGCCGCGTTTGGCATCGTGCTCGCGCTGGCGCGCCGCCACCTCAGGCTTCTCGACACGTTTCCTGAGCTTGCGCGGTTGGCTCTGGTTCGACGACTTGCGGGTCGGCGCCTTACCACGCCCGGGTCCTAGGAGGCGTCAGGCGCCTTGCTCGCCACTGCTGTTTCATAGATCTTCTCGTAGGCGTCCGCTACCGAATCCCAGCCGTGCCCCGCGACGACCGCCTCTCGGCCGTGCCGCCCGAGCTCGGAGCGCAGATCTTCGTCGTCCAGCAGCCGGCTGAGGGCGACAGCGAGATCGGTTGCCGAATTAGCGACCAAGAGGTCGCGACCGGGCGAGACCCGGATGCCCTGGCAGGACAGCGAGGTCGCAACGCATGGACACCCGCATGCAAGGGCCTCCAGGAGCTTGTTCTTGATGCCGGTTCCGCTGACCATCGGGCTAACGAAGGCCTGGGCTCGCCACAACCATTGCCGAATGTCAGGGACCTCTCCAGTGACCTCCACCTCCTCGATCGCCGCGAGCTCGCGGATCTCGGGCCCCGGATTACGACCGACGATCGCCAGTCGGACCCGGCGCCGTCGCGATCGCAGAAGCGGCAGGACCTCCGTGGCGAGAAAGCGAGCAGCTTCGGCATTCGGCGCCCATTGCATAGCGCCGGTAAAGACAACCAGCCCCTCCTCGGGCTCGACGGCCGGACTCGGCGCGAGATACTGGGTGTCGACGCCGTTCGGCACCACCTCAACGGCAAGCGTCGGGTCGAGTTCTAGCACCGCCCTGGCATCCTCGTCGGAAACCATCACGACCTGCCGGAACGGACGGAAGGCGCTGGAGCAGAAACGCCGCACGTTGCGAGCCTCGAGTTGGTAGAAGGGTCGCCTCAGAGGTGAGGCCATGCGCGCCTGGGCGTCGCTGTTGAGGTGCCATGCGTCGAGCGCGGCCAGCACCGAAGGCAGCGGCTTCAAGGTGGGCGCGAGACCGGCCAGGGCGCCTGGGGAAATGTGGGCGACGTCGAACTCGCGCTCGTCGAGCAGGCTGGCGAGCGCAGTCGCGATCGGAGCCGTCATCATTTCCATCCTCCTCGGCCGCCCCCCGACGAGCGCGCTCAGCGTCGCCGCGGCGAGGCCGGGTGTCGAGGGGGTTCGCGGTGCGACTGTCAGTAGCTCGACGGCTCCCGTAAGCTGATCACGGTCTCCCGGCGAGGTGTACGCGAGCACTGTGACCTTGTGCCGGCGGACGAGCCCCGCGCACAGGTGGCTAAGCTGAAGCCGGTACCCGTTCAGAGGCGGTACCGGCGCCTCTAACGCGCAGATCAGGATTCGCATCGTGGTCAATCTATTCGACCCCCACAGGACCTCAGAACTTTCGGGGACTTCCAGCTGGCTGCAGTCGCCCGCTTGACCGGCATTCGGGCACTCGGCGACTCAGCGACGAGTCCGCGTCACGGCTGGGTCTGGACGGTGCTACCAGCCGACTGCCGCCGTGCGGCGGTGATCGACGACCCGGAGCTCGCCGCACTTCTGCGGACGGCGGGAGTCCCCGAGGTCAACACCGCGGTCTCCTCGCCGCCGGGTATGACCGAGGCGATCCTGATCGGCGACGGCGTCTCGCTCACCCCCGCGAAGCTCGACAGGCTTGCGGCATGCCTGGCGCCGGGCGGGGTGCTCGCAGCGGCAGTTGGTGGAAACGTCGCTGCCGCCACCTCCCTGACCCGGCGACTGCGTCGCGTCCCGATTGCCTTCAGTACCGCCCTCAACGCCGGCCGGATCGAACGGCGGCTGCGTCAGGC
>JBKJXG010000273.1:0-3636 GCA_046716525.1 Solirubrobacterales bacterium | reverse complement strand
CCCGAGCGAGTAGAGATCCGAGCGCGCGTCGGCGCTATGGCCAAGCGCCTGTTCGGGGGGGAGGTAGGCGACGGTGCCGACCAGCATCCCCTCTACCGCCGCACGCGTCCGGCGGTCCGTGCTGGCGAGACCGAAGTCGCCGAGGCGAGCGGTGTCGTCGTCGCCGAGCCAGATATTCGCGGGTTTGAGGTCGCGGTGGACGATTCCGCGCGAGTGAGCGTGCTCGAGCGCGCGGCAGATGTCGATCGCGATCGCCATCGAACGGTCGAGCTCGAGGCGGCGCTCGGCGCAGTCGTCGAGCATTCCCGCGAGGTCGCCGCCGCCGACGTACTCACTGACTACATAGGGGACGCGGTTCTCCTCGCCTGTGTCGAGCACGCGGACGATGTTTGGGTGCTCGCCGAGCTTGCCCATCGCTTGCGACTCGCGGCGGTTTCGCGCCAGCACCGTTTCCTCGATCCCTTCGGTCTCGAACACCGCCACCGCGACCTCGCGCTCATCGGCCTCGGTGTCGAGGGCGCGATAGACGCGCTTGCGCCCACTGCGTCCGAGATAGCTCTCGACGCGATAGCGGCCGGCGATCAGCCGTGGGAGGTCGGCTTCATCGACTGGTGGAACACCCGGACTCGACGCGGTGTCGGCCGGGGTGGTTTGCGGCAGCGCGGCGCCACAGGAGTCGCAAAAGTGCGCTTGCGCTCGGTTCGGGTTGCCGCATCGCGGGCAGCGCATGCCGACTTGAGGATAGGCGGCAGACCCTGATCATCTAGGGTGATCGACATGTCTGAAGCCACCTTTCACACCAACGCCGGCGCGATCACCGTCGAGTTCTTCGACGAAGACGCGCCCAAGACCGTCGAGAACTTCCGCAAGCTCGCGGCCGACGGGTTCTACGACGGGCTCACCTTCCATCGCGTGATCACCGACTTCATGATTCAGGGGGGCTGCCCCGAAGGCACGGGCACCGGCGGCCCTGGCTATCAGTTCGAGGACGAGTTCAACGACAACAAGGTCGTTCGCGGCGCCCTCGCGATGGCCAACGCCGGCCCGAACACCAACGGCTCACAGTTCTTCATCGTCACCATCGGCGCAGCTGACTGGCTCGATGGCAAGCACACCGTCTTCGGCAAGGTCACCGACGGCATGGACACCGTCGACGCGATCGAGTCAACGCCCACGGGCGCCGGCGATCGTCCAGTCGAGCCTCAGGTGATCGAGCGCATCGAACTCAGCGGGTAGCTCTTTCGGCTTGAGCTACCGCGTCCTCGAAGCTGCGGACGCGCATTGGCGCCCGTCGAATCAGATGGGCGTCTTGAACACGGACCTCGCGCGCCAGCTGGAGGCGGCGAAGCTCGGTGCACGGCTCTGGCGACTGAGGCCTGGCCAGGCGTCAACGCGGCACCGCCACTCGGAGACCGAGGAGCTCTACGTGGTGCTCGAGGGAACCGGGCGACTGCGCGTCGATGAGGACGTGCTCACGCTTGCGCCGCACAGCGCGGCGCTGGTCGAGCCGGGCTCGGTCCGCCAGGTCTTCAACGACACCGAGACCGAAGCTCTGTGGCTGGTCGTCGGCGCACCGGTCGAAGCAGCCAACACGCTCGAGATGTCCGCGGAAACGTTGCGCGAGCTCTATCCCGACGGACCGCGCGCGTTGCCACCGGAGTTGGGCGGCGGTGAGTACGAGCCGGGATGAGCTGGTTAGGGTGCGCCAGGAGGTCGCGTGGAGATCCGTTAACGACTGTTGTGAATAGATCGCCGCGGGTGCGAGCAGGGGGCCGGGGTGATGTGCCGCCCCGAATTACTTGTTGTCGAAGTCGATCGAGCTGCCGGCGGCGTTCGGATCGATGCCGTGCTTGGCCAGCGCCTGGAGGATCTGCTGTTGCATTCCTGCCATCGAGCTCGCATCGACGCCGGCGGCGAGCCCTGAGCCCGGCGCGATCCCGTGCTGGCTCATGATCTCCCGGAGCTCGTCGCCGAGCTTGGTGCCGCGCATGTCGATTGTCTGCGGAGCGTCCTGCTCGATGTGCACGTCTGAGACCTCGACCTCGATGCTGCCGTCGGGGTTCTGGGTCACATTTCCCTGAGCCATCGCCTGCTGGATCATCGGCCCGAGCTGGGTCAGAACTGCGAGCCCGTCCATCGCCCCGAGACCCTGGCCGAGTTCGGTGCCGCCGAGCTCACCACCGCCGACCTGCCGGCCGATGACCGGCTGGCCCTCGGAGCTCGCGAACGAACCCAGCGCGGATTGATCGGGCGATTCGGGGATGGCGCTCTCACGCTTGCGGCGATTCGAGAAGAAGCCCATGAGCGCGATCGTATCGCCGCTGCGCATGGGTTGGTAGTCGGTCCTATTCGTGTGCCGGCGGGGCAAGCCGTGTTGATTTGCTGGTGAAGGGGGGTGTGGGGTCGCCGCACAACCCTTGGAGATCCACTCCCGACAGTCGGGACTGGATCTCCACACGTGATCCCCCGCCCTCCGGCCGCCACCCTCATTGAAAGGAGGCGCCAAACCGCCCGCCCCTGCGAACGGCGCGCCGCTAAAGCTCCTCAACTGAGAACGTGTCGCAGGCTGCGGGGTCGCCTGATTCATAGCCCTTGGTAAACCACGAACGCCGCTGCTCGGAGGTGCCGTGGGTAAACGAGTCGGAATCGACCTCACCGCCGCCCTGTGACTGCAGGCGATCGTCGCCGACTGCCTCCGACGCGGTGAACGCCTCGTCGAGGTCGCCCTGCTCGAGGTCGCCCTCGGCGAAAACGGTGCTCGCCCAGACACCTGAATAGCAATCGGCCTGGAGCTCGACTCGGACCGAGAGCTCATTCGCGTCGTCTGGATTCGAGCGTTCGAGGCTCGCGACCTCGGCGTTGGTCCCCTTGAGGTTCTGGACGTGATGGCCGATCTCGTGTGCGATCACGTAGGCCCAAGCGAAGTCGCCCGGCGCTTGGAGCTGGCGGCGCATGTCCTCGTAGAAGCTGAGGTCGAGATAGACGCGCTGGTCGGCGGGGCAGTAGAACGGGCCGACTGCCGAGGTCGCGCTGCCGCAGCCGTCGGTTCGCACGGCTTTCGCGTAGAGGACGAGCTTGGCCCGCTCGTAGGACTCTCCGTCTTGCTCGAAGATCTGCGTCCACACGTCCTGAGCGTCGGCAACGACGTAGTCGGAGAAGTCCGCGAGCTCGGCCTGTGGGTCCTCGGACTCGGGAATCCCCTGCCCCTCGCCTACCCCCGGCGCCTGCAACCCGTTGGAGAAGACGTCGTCGATCGAGAATCCGCTGTCGCCGGAGGAGCCACCGCCGCCGAGGAGCTGAATCGCGACGATGACGACGACGACGATGCCGGCGCCGCCTCCGATTCCTGCCATGCCCGGAATCTGCAGTCCGCTCGAACCGCCGCTCGACGACGGCGAGGATCCGCGAACGTCGATCACGTCGCGCCCCTTCGCCTTGCTTCGCTTCCACTTCACGCGCCCGGAGTCTAGGCTCGCACGCGATGGGCCTGTTCGACCGCATCACGAACGTCTTCCGCATAGCCACCAGCGAGGAGCACAGCGACGGGCTCAGCGAGCTCGTCGTCGGCGACGTCGCCTACGACGACTGGGACATCGTCGCCGACTATGGCGAGCTGGAGACGGCGCGCGCATTTCG
>JBKJXG010000272.1:0-3634 GCA_046716525.1 Solirubrobacterales bacterium | reverse complement strand
CGCTCGGGCATCGCCAGGTCGAGCGGCCCGAACGAGGTGAACGGAATCGGGTTGCCAACCGCGACCGCGTTTCGCACGTACCAGTAACCCCCTGCGAGAAAGGCGGCGCCGGCAAACCATGCTGCGGTTCGCAGGCGCTTGCCAGGGCCGGCGATGACGACGAGTCCGATGAACAAGGCCAGCACCGGCGCCAGGAAGGACAGCTTCATCCCCGCCGCGAGGCCGGCTGCAAGCCCGGCAACCGCTACGGCCGCGGCGCCGATCGGGCGCTGCGGGCGCGAGGCGGCGGCGTTGACCAGGACGGCGACCGAGGCGAGGACGCAGGCGACGCCGCCGATGTCGTTGAGGGCCTCGCCCGCCTGAAACTCGATCAGCATCTGCGAACCGAGCGCGATCGCACCGCCGATCAGCGCCTGTGGCCCAACGCCGTAAGGACGCCCGATGCAGTACGAGGCCGCGAGCCCGAGGGCAAGCCAGCCGAGGTTGAGCAACGGCGACAGCAGGTCGCGTCCGAAGCCGAGCAGCGCCGTTGCGTGGAAGACCTCGGAGTTCGCCGGGTAGTAGGAGGCGAAGAAGATCGGGTCGAAGTAGTCGATGCGGCCGAGGTCCCCGGTCTCGGCGAAACGGGCGGCGAGGGGCATGTGGTACCAGAGGCTGTCGGCACGATCCATGCCGCCCGCGAGAGCGGCCAGCGTTGGCACGGCCCAGGCGGCGGTGACGACCGCGACGGCCCCAGCCGCCAGCCACACCGCAACCGGCAAGGCTCTCGGCGCCGGCAGCTCGGCGATCGGCGTGCCTGCGCGGCCACCCAGGACGCGGGCGCTGATCAGGTGAACGGCGAGCGCTGTGGCGATGGCGGCGGCGAGCATCGAGGCGAGGCTGAACGCGCCGAAGGTGCCGAAGAGCTCGGCGATCACGACGATCGCCGTGAGCACGAGCACGGCCTCGGCGAGACGCGCTGGAGCGCCCGACCAACCCGGCAGGATCGCCGTCCGCAAGCGCCAGGCCGCATACGCCAGCGCGCCAACGATCACAGCCAGCTCCAACGACCCAAGCAGGTACGCGCCAACCGAGAGCACGCGGTCTTCGGGCGAGGCGAACGAGAACCCGGCGGTCACGACGCCCCACCCGCGCGCGCCGAATTGTTCAGTTTTCCTTCAGGCCCCTGACCACGTAGGCGCCCTCGTACTCCCCAACCATTCCCAGCTGGCGCGCCTCGCGCTCGGCTGCGTCCTTGCCGTCGAGCATCGCGATCCGCTCGCGCAGCTGAGCATTCTCGCTGCGCAGGTCGGTCAAGCCGGCGTGCTCGGTCTTCGAGTCGCGCCAGGCGTCGAAGAAGTTCAGCGCGGGACTCACATAGGAGGCGAGAACCGCGAACAGGACCAGCACGAGGGCCACGCGGCCGACGCGATCCCACTGGATCCGGCTGGCGCCACGGCTGCGAGAACGGGGCGCCGGCTTCAGCCGGTAGCCACGGGCAGCCTGGGCGCGAGTGCTCACGCCTCATCGGTTCGGCACCGATGGCGATCTACCTTCCGCTGAAAGCTTTCAACCCGGGATAGGTCGCCGCCGCGCCCAGCTCCTCCTCGATGCGCAGGAGCTGGTTGTACTTGGCGACCCGATCCGAGCGCGAAGGCGCGCCGGTCTTGATCTGACCGGCGCCTGTACCGACCGCGAGATCGGCGATCGTCGTGTCCTCGGTCTCGCCCGAGCGGTGCGAGATCACCACCGAGTAGCCGGCCTCGCGCGCCATCGTGATCGCCTCGAGCGTCTCGGTCAGGGTGCCGATCTGGTTGACCTTGACGAGGATCGAGTTGCCCACCCCGGCTTCGATGCCGCGGCTCAGGCGTTGCGGGTTCGTGACAAAGAGGTCGTCGCCGACGAGCTGGCAGCGATCCCCCAGGCGATCGGTGAGCAGCTTCCAGCCGTCCCAGTCCTCCTCGTTCATCCCGTCCTCGATCGAGATCACCGGATAGCGCTCGGCGATGCCGGCCCAAAAGCCGACCATCTCCTCGGCCGACAACGCCCGGCCCTCGTGCTCGAGCACATACATGTTGTCGGACTCGCGGTGAAGCTCGGAGGTCGCCGGGTCGAGGGCGATGAAGACGTCCACGCCGGCAACGTAGCCCGCGGCCTCGATTGCCTCGACGAGGATCTCGAGCGCGGCCTCGTTGGACTCGAGATTGGGCGCGAAGCCGCCCTCATCGCCGACGGTGGTGCCGTGGCCGGCATCGGAGAGCGTGCGCTTGAGCGCGTGAAAGACCTCGGTGCCGACGCGCAGGCCGTCACCGAAGCTCGAGGCTCCGGCCGGGACCACCATGAACTCCTGCAGGTCGACGGAGTTGTCGGCGTGTGCGCCGCCGTTGATCACGTTCATCATCGGCACCGGGAGCACGTTGGCGTCCTCGCGCCGCGACCCGCAGAGCTGGGCGACGTAGGCGTAGAGCGGCAGCTCGGCCTCCGCGGCGGAGGCGCGAGCCGTAGCCATCGAAACGCCGAGGATCGCGTTGGCGCCGAGGCGCGACTTGTTCGGTGTGCCGTCGAGCTCGCGCAGCGTCTGGTCGATCGCGGTCTGGTCGTCGGCGCGGGCGCCGGTCAAAGCCGCGGCGATCGCATCGTTGACGTTGGCGACCGCCTTGCCGACGCCCTTTCCGGCCCAGCGGGCGCCGCCGTCGCGCAGCTCGGCCGCCTCGAACTCGCCCGTCGAGGCTCCCGAGGGCACCGCGGCGCGCCCGAAGGCGCCCGAGCCGAGGCGGACGTCGACCTCGACCGTCGGATTGCCGCGCGAATCGAGTATCTGGCGCGCGTGGATGTGCTCGATGGCTCCCATTCGAGGCCGGGAGGCTAGATGATCGACTGCCCAGCAGCGTGTCGCGAGAGTCGATCAGTCCGAGGCTGGGGCGCTGTCGCGTAGGCGCTCGGCGGCCACCCTCACCGCGAGCTCGGGATCGACTCCGAGGTCGCGCGCGAGACCGACCGCCTCGAGCAGCATCTCCCCCACTCGCGTCTGATCCGAGTCGCGGGTCGCCCGATCAGCGGCAGAGCCACCGTCGGGATCCCTCCGGCGCAGGATCTTTCGCGCGTACAGCAGTCCGGGCAGGTTCTCTGGAATGTCGGCAAAGCGGTCGCCGGCTCCGCGGCCCTCGACTTCGAGCTTGATCCGGTCCCAGTTGGCGAGCACGCCGCCGGCACTCCGGGTGTCGGCGCCGTCGAGCAGCTCGCGTGCCTCGCTCTCGGCAAAGACGTGCGGGTGGCGCCGGACCAGCTTTGCCGTGATCTCCTCGATCACCGCGGTCAGCGAGCCGACGCCGCGTTCTTCCAACAGCAGGGAGAGGAAGACGACCTGAAAGAGGACGTCGCCGAGTTCGTCGCGGATCCTGTCGTCGTCGGCGCGCTGGATCGCGTCGGCGAGCTCGTATGCCTCCTCAACGGTGTGGGGAACGATCGAGCGCTCATCCTGCTCGCGATCCCAGGGGCATTCGACGCGCAGGCGCCGGGTGATCTCATCGAGGCGCTCGAGGGCCGTCGCGAGCTCGGCCGCAGCTTCGCTTCGCGCCCCGTCGCTCACGCGGACGGATCAGCCGCCGGGAGGCGCCGTCTGCGGTGCGGTGCCGGGTGGCGCCGTCTGCGGTGC
>JBKJXG010000271.1:0-5210 GCA_046716525.1 Solirubrobacterales bacterium | reverse complement strand
CGACCCGTTCTTTCCGAGCGTCGCATCGGCCGCGCTCAGACACTCGCGAGCGCTGAACGTCGGCAGCTTCTTCGAGCCCACTGAGCGCATCCTGTCGACGCAGGTCGCGCGCCCGCTGGTCGAGATCTTCCTCGGCCGTCTCGACGCGCGCACCACGAGCTGTGCCTCCACCGCCGAGTTGATGGAACGCTTCTTCCCGGGCGCCTACGAGCGTGTCACTCCCGGTGCCGAAGCGGTGGAGCAACCATATTGGCCGACAGAGAACGCGCACGGCGATGGTCAGCGGCCGCTGCGAATCGTCTTCTGTCTCTCCGAAGAGCGAGGCGCGCTGCGGTTGTTCCTGCGCGCGGTGCGCAGGCTGAGCCTCGATGCGGCCTGGGAGGTGGCGATCTGGGTTCCGGATTCGACGGAGGTCCGGATCGCACAAACGCTTCGCGACCGCGTCCGGATCGTCGGCGCGCGAGAGAGCACTGCCGAGGCGCTGGTTGCCGGCGCCGACGCCGTCTGCGCGTGCTCAGGGGGTCCTCTGTTGGCCCCCGGGATCGTTCGCACCGCCCTCGCCAACGCCACGATCCCGGTCGTTTCGCAAAACGCGCTCTACGCGGAGCTGATCGGCGATGGCGAGCTCGGGTTGATGTTCCCACTCGGCGACGCGGTAACTCTGGCGGGACAGCTCGAGCGCCTTGTGCAGACGCCCACGCTGCGGCGCGGGCTCCTGAACCGGGCCCTTGGTGCCCAGCGTGACTGGCAGTCGGCCGCCGATCAGGTCGAGGAGATCTATCGACGGATCGCCGCGCGCCGTCACGATCCGGCCGGCAGTCCCGAGCTTCGCCGCCGGATCTCGCGACGTCGCGAGATCAACGTCGACCTGCACATGCACACCGACCACTCCTCCGACTGCGCAACACCGGTCGAAACCCTGCTTGCCACGGCAGCCGAGGCTGGGCTGGGCGCGATCGCGATCACTGACCACAACGAGATCTCCGGAGCCCTGGCGGCCCGCGAAGCCGCCGAGCCTTTCGGCGTCAAGGTGATCATCGCCGAGGAGGTCAAGACCGCCGAGCAGGGCGAGGTGATCGGCCTCTTCATCGAGCAGCTCATCCCTCGAGGGATGAGCATGGCTGAGACGATCGCCGAGATCCGCCGCCAGGGCGGGCTCGTTTACGTTCCGCATCCGTTCGATCGCCTGCACTCTGTGCCCGACTACGAGCATCTGCTCGGCATCGTCGAGGAGATCGACATCATCGAGGTCTTCAACCCGCGCGTGGCGCTGACGGCCTTCAACGAGGAGGCCGAGCGATTCGCCGAGAAGTACCGCATCGTCCCCGGCGCCGGCTCCGACAGCCACGTTGCCCAGGGCCTCGGCAGCGTCATGACGCGTGTTCACGATTTCGACGGGCCCGAGGAGTTCCTCGAAGCGATGCGCAGCGCCGACATCGTTCGCAAGCACAAGAACCTCGTCTACGTGCAGACCCTGAAGTGGCTCCAGACCGGCGGCGGGCGCGGCGGCAAGCGCGTAAGCGGCGCTCGACGACCACCAGCACGCAGCAGCAAGGCCTGATGCAAGCCGGTGGCGCGGCAGGAGGGCAGGCCGACCCGTCAAAGAGTTCGTCCGGCTCGTCCATCGGGCCGAGGGGAACGAGCTTGCCAATCACCGACGACGAGATTCAAGAGAAATACCTCGAGCGCGCGATCCGCGAGTTGAACCAGCTCACGCACCGCCTTCAGGAGTGCTCGCACTGCCCGCGCGGCAACCTGATGCCGGTCCTCGGCTCGGGCCACCCGCAGGCAGATGTGATGCTGCTCAAGTACGCGCCGAGCGCAGCGGAGATCGAGGAGGGTGTCGCCTTCTACGGTCGCTCGGGCAACGCGCTGATGAAGAGCTTCAAGCGGCTGGGAATCGACCCGCTCGCCGTCTACGGGACGCTCTGCGTCAAGTGCCCGGTCGGCGACACCTCACTGGCGGCGGCCGAATGCGTCGAACGCGTGGTCGAGGAGATCGCGATCGTTTCGCCGCGCTGCATCGTCGTCATGGGAGAGCGCGCACTCGAGGCCTTGAACGAGCTCGAGCTGCCGTTGTCGAGCCCGCTCGAGGATTCGGTCGGGCAGATGCAGAAGCTGACTCCCAGCATCGAGGCGCTGTACGTGCCCGACATCGACGAGTCGCTCGACTCCGAGGATTCCAAGCGCGAGTTCTGGGGTGCCTTCCGCTCGCTCGGCGAGTGGTACTCGGACCTGCCGCCGTACTAGCGCGAAGTTGCCCGGGCGAGCGCCGTCATCGCCTCGACGTTGGCGCTTGCCAGGCCGCGAACGACGGTGACGTCAAGCGCCTCGTAGCTCGCGAGCGCCGCCTGGGCCTGCTCGCGATCGGCCGTGGCGACACCCACGGTCCCCTCAGGCTCGCCGAGGCGATCGAAGTGGTTGCGATAGCCATCGTGGAGGTCGCGGTAAAACGCCTCCTCCTTTGCCAGCCGCTCGGCGGCGTCCTCACCGACGGCAGCGCGAACGTAGCCGAGCACGGGAGGCGTAGCCCTGCCTGTTTCGGCGGCACCCGACTCGACGTGAGCGCGGGCATCGGCCGCGAAGCGGGGGGTCATCCAGTTGAAGAAGGCGCCGTCGAACTCGGCGCCGGCGAGAGCGCACATCTTCGGGCCCATCGCCGCAAGCACCAGGCGAATCCCCGGGAGCGCGGCGCGCAGATCGCCAACGGCCTCACGCATCGTCGTCAGCGGCTTCTTCGAAAAGCCGGCACCGACGCCAAGCCAGAGCTTGGAGCGGTCGAGGCCGAGGCGGTCGACGTGGGCGTTGATCTCGCCGGCGTCATGGCGATCGAGGGCCATCACGGCAACGCCGAGATCGATCTCAGGCGCCCGCTCGGCGAACACCGCCAGGGTTTCGAGCCCGAGGGCACCGGGATGATCGTTCGACCACAGCGAGCCGTATCCAAGCTCCTTGCAACGCGCCGCCAGCGGCCCAGCCACCTGTGGGTCGAGGCCAGCCGCGACGCCAAATCCTCGAGCGTTCATCGTTCCAGCACCGCCACGCACTCCACATGTGGTGTCTGCGGGAACATGTCGACCGGCATCACGCGGCGCAGCGTATAGCCGGCTTCGACGAGCTGGGCGGCGTTCGGCGCCAGCGTCGTCGGGTTGCAGGAGACGTAGACGATCCGCGGCGCCTCACACTCGAGCACTCGCCGGACGATCTTCTGCGAAAGACCGGCGCGTGGAGGGTCGACGACGACGACGTCCGGCTTGCCGGCCTGCTCGAGCAGCGGTGCGATTCCCAGGCGCGCGTCGGCGCAGACGAAGCGGGCGTTCTCGATTCCGTTCAAGGCGGCGTTCTGCTCTGCGTCGGCGACCGCATCCTCGATGCTCTCCAGTCCCCAGACCTCGTCCGCCTGGTCGGCCAGTGCCAGGCCGATCGTGCCGATGCCGCAGAAGAGGTCGAAGACGCGCTCGGCGCCCGTCAGGCCCGCGGCTTCGGCGACGATCGCGTAGAGGCGTTCGGCCATCTCCGTGTTCGTCTGCATGAAAGCGGTGTGGGAGACACGAAAGGCAAGCCCGCAGAGTCGCTCGGTCAGGTGCTCGGCGGCAAGCACGCCGGTTGGCCCGTCGGTTGCGCCGGCGGATCCCTCGATCACCGTGTGCAAGTCGACCGGCGGCCGCGGGATCTGCTCGGGCGATGTGACCAAGCGGGTCTGAACTTGCCCCGTGCGCCGGCCTTCGCGAACCACGAGGTTGCGCAGGATGCCCGTCTGAGAACGGCTGTCGTAGGTGGAGATGCCTTCGTCTCGTGCCCATTGACGGACCGCATTTCGGGCGGCGTTGTTGGCTTCGGATGCCAGCTTGCAGTCGTCTACGTCGACCGTCTCCGACCAGCTGCCGCGACGGTGAAAGCCGAGCGTCGGTTCACCCTCGTGCTCGCCGAAGGAGTACTCGAGCTTGTTGCGATAGCGCCAGGGCTCGATCGCGGCCTCTATCGGCTCGAAGTCGAATCCCTCGAGGTGGCCGATGCGCCGCAGGGCATCGGCGGCCTGCTCAGACTTCTCGGCGAGCTGGCGCTCGTAGCTCATTCCCTGCCAGGGCGCACCCGGACAGGGCTCGCCGTCATGGACACAAGTGTCGGCGATCCGCTCCGAGCTCGCCCGCAGCAGCTCGACCGCCTTGCCCTCGGCGAAGCTCTTCTTCGTCTTGGTCAGGCGCACCCGCACGCGGTCGCCGGGCAGCGCGCCGCTGACGAAGACGACGTAGCCGTCGCTGCGGGCGACGCCGCGGCCACCTTGGGCCAGCGAATCGATCTCGAGTTCGAGCTCGGTCCCGGGACGCGGTTTGGCCGCCGTCGTTTCCATGCGGCCTATGTTGGCAGGGCCGCCGCCGCCCCCGGCGCGAGCGCTACTTGAGCTTGTCCTCGATCTCGTCGAGGATGCTCTTGCGCGCCTTGCCCCGTTTCTCGGCCGTGCGGACCTTGCGCAGGTCGGCCTTGTTGAGATCGCCGAGCCTCGACTTGATCTGCGCCGCTGTGAGTTGCTCGTAACCCGTGATCGGCGGGCCTCCAACGCCTGCACGCCGGCGCAGCTTGTCGGCCTCGGCCAACGGGCGCTCGGCCGCGTCGCGGGCAACGCGGGCCGCGCGCTCGGCGGCACGGGTGGCCTGGCCTCGAGTAGTTGCCGTGCGCGACTCGACTTCCTTGCGGGTGCGGGTGGTTCGGCTCTCGACCTCTTTGCGTGCCTGGTCGAGAACCTTCTCGAGGTCGCGGATGAGATCGTCGGTCGCCCGGCGCCCGCGGTCGACGATGTTGGAGATCAGCTCGTTGGCGTCGCTTCGCTGCATGCGGCCGCGCTTGACGAGATCGTCGACGACTTCCTGCAGGCGGTCGCGAGAGACGGTGACGTTCGACTCGAGCGCCGAGCGACTGCGCTCTACCGCGTCACGAAACGCCTGCACACTCTTGTCGGAGCGACCGGCTGTGGCGGTCTTGCGCGACCGGGACGTCGGCTTCTTCGCCCGGCTCGCGGCCGGCTTCTTCGCCCGGCTCGCGGCCGGCTTCTTCGCCCGGCTCGCGGCCGGCTTCTTCGCCCGACTCGCGGCCGGCTTCTTCGCCCGGCTTGCGGCCGGCTTCTTCGCCCGGCTTGCGGCCGGCTTCTTCGCCCGGCTCGCGGCCGGCTTCTTCGCCCGACTCGCGGCCGGCTTCTTCGCCCGGCTTGCGGC
>JBKJXG010000270.1:0-4298 GCA_046716525.1 Solirubrobacterales bacterium | reverse complement strand
GTAGACGGCACCGCTGCGACCGGCGTCGATGTGGGCGCAGATGATCAGGCGCGCGCGAGCAGCGGGATTGCTTCCGGGCGAAACGACGTTCTGGGAGGCTCGGCGAAAGAACAGCGAGCGCACCGCGTAGAGGCGGTAGTTGAGGTCGAGGTACATCGAGGTCGCCGCGGCCAGGACCAGGCCGAAGCCCAGCGCGGGGACCTCGATCGCGATCAGGCTGCCCACGAATCCGAGCAGGCAGTGAACGGCGTGGACGAGTGCCCATTGCGGATGGACATAGGTGGGCTGGAGCTCAACGCGGCGCCCGCCCTCGCGCAGGCGCTCGGCGAGCCGGTTCGCCGCGCGCCGTTCAGCGTCGGTGCCTGCAAGCCGCCCCTCGAAGGAGCAGAGCTCGCGGATGATCTCCATGCGCCCCTGCGCGTTCACGCGACGGGAGTATCGCGATGTGGGCCGACTATCGTTGCGGTAGCGCCGGAGTGGCGGAACGGTAGACGCTATGGCCTCAAAAGCCATTGTCCTTCGGGGCGTGTGGGTTCGAATCCCACCTCCGGTATCCAGATGTGCGGCCGCTACACGCTCACCAACCCCGATCCGCTTCGCCTGCGAGCGCGCTTCGACATCCTCGAATCGATCGAGGTCGACGACGAGCCGCGCTTCAACATCGCTCCGACTGATCCCGTCCTGGCGGTGCGCGATTTCGACCGGGTTCGCGATCTCGGACGCCTACGCTGGGGCCTCCTGCCCGGTCGCTGGGCCGAGAAGAAGGGCGGACGGCCGCTGATCAACGCCCGCGCCGAGACGATCGCAACTCAGCCGGCCTTTGCGGAGTCATTCGCCGAGCGCCGCTGTCTGATCCCGGCCGACGGCTTCTACGAGTGGCTCAGCGACGAGCGCGGTAAGCGGCCGGTGTGGCTCAGTCGCCCCGACGCCGAGCTTTTCGCCTTTGCCGGGATCTGGGCGCAGATCGCAAGCCCGGGGAGCGCCGAGCCGCTTCACAGCTGCGCCATCCTCACCTGCGCTTCGAATTCGCTCATGCGCCCGATCCACGATCGCATGCCGGTGATCCTCGATCCGGACGCCGAGAGCAACTGGCTCGACCCCGAACGACCGCCTGAGGAGCTTTTCAGCCTGCTCGCCCCGGCTCCCGATGACCTGCTGGTAGCCCGCGAGGTCGCTGACCTGGTCAACAACGTGCGCGAGGACGGGCCGGCGCTGATCGAGCCCCGCGAGCAGCAGAGCGCGCTTTTCTAACAGTGGAGGGCGGTCGGGCTCAGGCGGGTGCGGGTGCGGGCGAGCCGGGCTCGCCACCTTCGCCGTGCATCGAGCGCCCGTCGACCGGACGCTCCTCTTCGACATGCCACTCCTGGCTGAAGCCGATCATGGAGACGACAACGAGGAGGATCTGAACGCCGACGACGACTATCGCCAGCAGGCCGAGCAGGTCCTCGGGCAGAGCGGGGGACTCGAGGCCATCCTTGGAGCGCGCAAACCAATCCGGCGCGGCGATCGCGGCGAAGATCGCGAGAATTACGGCGAGCGCGGCGGCGACAGGCAGGATGCCCCGGCTCCAGCGGAAGACGAGAAGGGCGAAGATTACGTACAGGGCCGCCCACAGGATCGTCATCATCGCGACGCTCGTTCCGAGCAGCCGATCCCAGCCGCCGATGGTGACGATCAGAAGCAGCGCCGCGCTGACAAGGAGCACGAAGGCGATCACGGCCTTCATCGTCTTCGATCCGGCCTTCTCCCGATTCGGTCTCCAAAGCTCATAACCCTCGCGGGGCTCAGCGACAGGCATCGGCGCAAGCATAATTGTCCCGGCGCCTTCGCGCAGCACTTCCTCGAAATGCGGGCGGAGGGACTCGAACCCACACGCTCTTTCGAACACCAGGACCTAAACCTGGCCTGTCTGCCAATTCCAGCACGCCCGCGTGGGTGTGGCGGAGTCTAGGCGCGCCTGCCACGACCAACGCGCTGGCGCCCACGGCTCGGCTCTAGACTCATCGCCGCCTGGGGCAGTGGCCAAACTGGCTAAGGCACCGGTCTCCAAAACCGGCGATTCCAGGTTCGAGTCCTGGCTGCCCCGCTCGTACCTCGCGCCGCAACTCACGCTCGCGCCGAGGGTTGTGATTGAAGCGCGCCGGCAGGGGCGCGCTAATTTTCGAAAACGGCGATGACTGGCACCGACAAGGCTTCAAGACGGCGGATGACGGCGGCAGCGGTGCTCGCCGCGGTCGCAGCCGCTCTACTCGCTTCGTTTGCGATCGCGTCGCGTCCGGGAGCGGACGTGGCGCGCGGTGAGGAGAGCGCCTGCAAGGGAGCCGACAAGCCATCGGTAGGGCTCAGCGTCCCTCAGGTGCGCAAGGCTTTTCGCTGCTTGGTGAACGAACGCCGAGCGACCCGGGACGCCGCGCCTGTCGCCGACAGCCAGGCCCTGCAAGAGGCCGCTCAGTTCCACACCCGCAAGATGGTGAAGAAGGGCTGCCTGGCGCACCGTTGCGGCAACGAGCCGAACCTCGAGCAACGGGTTCGCCGATCGGGCTACTTGACCGAGGCGTCGCGGTGGCAGTACTCGGAGAACACCGGCTGCGGACTCAGCGCCGAGGCGATGGTCGCCAACTGGATGGCGAGCCAGTTTCACCGCGTCAACGTGCTCGAGAAGAACTACCGCGACGTCGGCATCGGCGTCGTCCGTAAGCGCACGCCCGGCCACTGCAATGTCGGCTATTCGACGTTTACGCTCGTTTTCGCCTTTCGCGAGAACTAGCTCCCTAGCCGCTCACGCTGCCGTACCGCATTAGCCCTGAGGCACGCGCCTGGACGGATGTTGGAGGTTCGGGCGTTTGCCTACGGACCGGGGCCCGGGCGCCGATGCACTCCTGATGACGGTTAGGCCTATGCACCTGCTTGCGATCGTGGCAACGGCCGCAACGCTGGCGCTGCTGGCTGTCGCGAGCGGTCCAGCGACTTCCGATGCGTCCGGCAAGTCCAGCGCCTGCGAGCGCTGGGGCAAGACGAGCCCGAGCAAGCTCAGCAACGGCCAGGCCCGCGAGGCGATCCTATGTCTCGTCAACCGCAAGCGCGACGGTGCGGGACTGCCGGCGCTCGATCGCAACAAGCGGCTGCAGAAAGCTGCCCAGCGCCACACCGACAAGATGAGCGGTACCGGCTGCTTCGCCCACGAATGCTCTGGCGAGGGCGCGCTCGATGTGCGCCTCGAGAGCGTCGACTACCTGACCGGTGGGCTCAGCCAATGGGCTTTTGGGGAGAACATCGCCTGGGGGATGGAGTCGCTGGGAGCCCCGGCGGCGATCGTCAAGGCCTGGATGAACAGCCCCGGCCACCGCGCCAACATCCTCTCCAGCCAGTTTCGCGAGATCGGCGTCGGGTTCGCGCCCGGCACTCCGTCGAGCGCCGGTGCCAACGGCGGCATCTACACGACGGATTTCGGCCTGCGCGTCGGATAGCGCCACGTCTGGACCTATAATCCGGGGCTCCCGCGGGCGTGGTGTAACGGCTGCACAAAACCCTTCCAAGGTTTTAGTCCGGGTTCGAGTCCCGGCGTCCGCTTGGTTCAAGCCGACCCTCAGAGTTCAGTAAGCATGGCTCGAAGCGCGCCGCTTCGACGGAAAGTGCGACGCCGGTGACAGTTGGCACAAACGACCTCGCATTTCTCAATCTCAGCCAGGAAGCTCGCCCAACCGCGGTCATGGAGTCCAGCGCTGACGTTGAAATCCTTGTCGTCGCTGACGTGATCGAACTCGAGCACCACCGGAATCCAGCTCGCCGCAGGCAACGCAAGGATGGCTCTTGAAGAACTCGATGAGGTACACGGTGCGCTCACGCCTTAGCGCTCGCTTTCGCCTCCGGGCCTGGGCGATGTACCGGCTGCGATTCGCGGCGTAATGCTCCTGTTTGTATGCCGCCCGGCATGATCGACAGAACGAATCGCGCTGATCGAGTTCCTTTCGACGCCACGCGAAGTCGTCCGCGGGCTTCAGTTCACCGCATCGGTAGCACTTCGGGATCGGGCTTCCATCTCGCATTGGGGACGAACGTATGTTCGCAAATCGACCGGACGGAAGTCGATTAGAATCGCACTCACGGGGCGTGGCGCAGTCTGGTAGCGCACTCGGCTGGGGGCCGAGCGGTCGCTGGTTCAAATACAGTCGCCCCGATCTTCCTTACCTTGGTGCGTTGGTAAAGCCATGAGCAAGGTGGGCGGTGGCGGGCACCAGCGGCAACCGGCGGCCATGGATCGCGTTGACGGCAGCGGCCCGGTCTCGGCACCACTCAGG
>JBKJXG010000269.1:0-4379 GCA_046716525.1 Solirubrobacterales bacterium | reverse complement strand
TTCGAGGGGTAGCCGTAGGCGGCGTAGTTGCCCTCGCGAGGAGTCTTGGCGGCCATCGCCACGGCACCGGTGACCGCCTCGACGGTGGCACCATCGCCTCGCTTGCGCAAGGCGACCCCCGCGTAGTCGAAGTTGCTGTTGGCGGTGCGGGCCCACTCGCGCGTGGTCAGCACCACTCGCCCTTCGAAGCGTCCCAACGGCTCGCTTCCCCGGTTGTAACCGGGGACGAACAGCAGCTTCGAGGCGAAACGGCCGATGTACGGGTCGGCGACGCAGTGCCCGGCGGTGAAGACCGTGCTGTCTGTGGCTGTGTCGACGACCGTCGCCGAGCACTCGTAGCGCCCGAGACCGCGGATTTTGCCGAAGAGCTTGCCGAAGGTGGGAAACGGAGCCGCGGTTGGGTCGGGGACCGGGCCGCTGAAATACGGCACGGTGTGGCTGCGCCGCCCGAGTCCGAGTGCGACGTCTCCGTCGCGCTGAGTCAGTTGCAACGGACGCGCTGTCGCCATCCGCTTCGCGGTCCAGTAGCCCGAGGCGCCCTCACCGGCGTTGGCCCGAGTCAGCGGCGCGGCGTCGGCGGCCGGCGCGGCGGCGAGCCCCAGCGCGACCGCGATCGTGCCCGCTGCGCTGCTTGCCCCCCAAGGTCTGCCGGGGGTCCCTGCCATGGCATTCATGCAAGCACGAATCGATCGCGATGTACGGCCTCTTCGGAGGCCGAGGGGAACAGCTCGCGCACCTCGACCGAGTTCATGCCCTTGATCCGGTTGAGCTCGTCGGCTGAGTAGTTGACGATCCCCTTGCCGACCAAGGTTGCATCGCAGACCACGTCGACGGCGTCACCGGCATCGAACTCGCCGACCACGCCAACGATGCCGACCGGCAGCAGACTCGACCCGCGGTCGCGCAGAACTTCGGCCGCGCCGGCATCGACTGCGATCTGGCCGCGAGCGGGCTTGGCGTGGCGAAGCCAGAGCTTGAACGACGGTGTCCGCTCGGGATGGGCGGCAAAGCGCGTCCCGGCCTGATCACCCGCGGCCGCGGCGCGCAGCGTGTCCGGCTCCGTGCCCGAGCAGATCACCGCGGGGATCCCGGCGGCGCTCGCCATGCCCGCCGCTGCGACCTTGCTGCGCATGCCTCCGGAGCCGAAGGGCGACGTACGGTCACCGATCTCGAACGCCTCGAGCTCGGCAAAGTCGTCAACCTCCGCGACGAGCTCGGCGGCGGGATCGCGGTTGGGGTCGGTCGTGTGCAGGCCCGGGATGTCGGTCAAGAGGACGAGCAGGCGGGCGCCGAGCAGCAGCGCCACCTGCGCGGAGAGAAAGTCGTTGTCGCCGAACGTGATCTCGTCCGTGGCGGTGGTGTCGTTTTCGTTGACGACCGGCACGCAGCGCCACTGCAGCAGCTTGCGCAGCGACCTGCGCGCGTTCAAATAGTGCATCCGCACCGAGAGATCGAACGAAGTGAGCAGCACCTGAGCGGCATGCACGTCGCGATCGGACAGGCGCGACTCGTAGGCGCGAAAGAGCGTCCCCTGCCCAACCGCCGATGCGGCCTGAAGCTCGTCGATCGTGCGCGGTCGCGAGGGCAGCTCCATCAGCCTCATCCCCAGCGCGATCGCCCCGGAGGTGACCATCGCCACGTCCTCACCGGCGTGGTGCAGCTCGGCGACCTGCTCGCAGACGCTGTCGAGCACCGCCTCGCGCAGCAATCCCTGCGAGTCGGCAACGATCGACGAGCCCAGCTTGACGACGATGGTCATGGTCGCGCGAGGTTAGACGGCAACGGGGCGCCTGTTAGAGGAGCTCGAACTCCTCTTCGCCGATCCGCACCTCGTCGCCAGATTCGAACCCGGCTCGCTCGAGCGCCGCGATCACGCCGATCTCGCGCAGGCGGCCCTCGAGGTAGGCGAGCGCTTCGAGGTTCGAGAGGTCGTGGCGTGAGACGAGCATCTCGACGCCGCGGCCGGTGACCCGGTAGGCGTCCTCTTCGCGCACGACGTCGAATCCGCCACGGCCTTCCGGCCGGTAGACGATGTGCTCGGCCTCGAACTCGGGCTCGCCAGACGGCGGGGGCACACCCTGGTCGCGGTCATCGGCCGCCGGGATACCCGTGAAGACGGCATTCGCCAGCTCGCCGAGTCCAGCCCCAGTGGCCGATGAGATCGCGACGATGTCGTTGTCCAACAGCCGCGAGAGCTCCGCCAGGATCTCTTCCAGCTCCTGGTCGAGGACGAGGTCGCGCTTCGAGACGACAACGATCTCGGGCAGCTCGCCCAATCCTTCCCCGTAGTCGGAGAGCTCACCGCGGATCGTCGCGTAGGCCTCTGCCAACGCCGCTGCTTGCTCGCGGCTGCCGGCTGCCTGCGCCGGGTCCAGTGCCAGCAGGTGGACCAGCACCCGGCAGCGCTCTACGTGGGCGAGAAACTCGTGACCAAGGCCCGCGCCCGACGCCGCACCCTCGATCAGCCCAGGGATGTCGGCGAGCACGAGTTGGCGCTCGCCGTCGTCGATCGTCCCGAGCACCGGCTCCAGCGTCGTGAAGGGGTAATCGGCAACCTTCGGCGCAGCCCTCGTCAGGGCCCCGAGCAGCGAGGACTTGCCTGCGTTGGGCAGGCCAACCAGCCCGGCATCGGCGAGAAGCTTCAGCCGGAGCTCGATCCAGCCGTACTGCCCTTCGAGTCCGCGCTCGGCAAAGCGAGGCGTCTGCCTGGTCGAGGTCGTAAACCGCTTATTGCCGTGACCGCCGATGCCGCCGCGGGCGACGATCGCCCGCTGTCCCGCCTCGACGAGGTCGTAACGCTCGCCCTCGAGGCCGTCGGCTTGCGTGCCGGGCGGAACCGCGATCACCTCGTCGGCACCGCGAGCGCCATGGCGCTGCTTGCCCTGGCCGTGACCGCCACGACCCGCGACGTGGTGCGGTGAGAACCTCAGGGCCGCGAGGTCCCGGCGTGACGGGTCGCAGACGAGGACGACGTCGCCTCCGTGGCCGCCGTCGCCGCCGTCGGGACCGCCGCGCGGCACGTGCGCCTCGCGGCGCAAGGAGACCGATCCGTTCCCCCCGGCACCGCCCTCGACATAGATCTTCGCGCGGTCGGAAAGCATCGAATGAACCGTAGAGGTGTTGTCATCTAGCAAGGCCGGCGAATGTATTGTCGCGGGCGACAGAGCCCGGAGGTAGCCGGGCGTACCCAAAGAGAGGACTTCAGTTGAGAGAGCAAACGATGGACGGCCCAGCCCGCGCTCGCGCATTCGCGGTCGCACTGCTGGCCGGCTTGATCGCGCTGGTGGCGCTCGTCGCGGCGCCCGGTGTCGAGGCAAAGCCGAAGAAGAAAAAGGCCGTGCCGGTGAAGGTGATGACGCGAAACATCTTCCTCGGAGCGGATCTGGGCCCGGCGCTTGACGCAAACACGTTCAAGCAGTTCACGCGGGCCAACGGCAACATCCTTGCCGAGGTCGACCAGACCAACTTCCCGCTGCGCGCGCAGGCCCTGGCGGCGGAGATCGTCGACCACAAGCCGGACCTCGTAGGACTGCAAGAGGTCGCCTGGTGGCGCACCAACCCGACCCCAGGCGCGCCCGCCCAGGGTCCGGACGGCGTGTTCACGGCGACCGACACCCGCTACGACTTCCTCCAGTTGCTGCTCGACCAGGTCAGTGCGCAGGGTGGCGACTACACGCCCGCGGTGGTCAAGACCGAGTTCGACTTCGAGGCCCCGGCGGATACCGACAATGACTCCAATACCGGGCTCGAGGGCGGCGACATTCAGGGTCGTCTGACGATGCGGGACGTGATCCTCGTCAACGACGACTCCAAGGTGAAGGCGAAGCTGAAGAACCCGCAGACGGGCACGTTCAGCTCGCTGTTCACGCCCAACATCCAGGGCATCGACGTGCCGGTGACCCGCGGCTGGACCGCGGGAGACGTCACGGTGAAGAAGGGCAAAGGCAACAAGAAGGTGAAGAAGACCTTCCGCTTCGTCAACTCGCATTTCGAGGCGTTCGACGACGAGAAGCAGGTCCCGAGCATCCGCGCCCAGCAGGCCGCGCAGCTGCTTGCCGAACCCGCAAATGCGAAGAAGGCGATCATCCTCGGTGACTTCAACTCCGATGTTCCGGGCGTGCAGCCAGGCGACGATCAGGCCTATCAGACGCTGCTCAACGGTGGCTTCACCGAGCGGGCAACCGACGAGCGCACGAGCTGTTGCGTCAACAACCTGTTCACCTCGCCACCGACGCAGTTCGACCACCGCGTCGACCACATCATGAGCAACCGGCCGAACAAGAAGGTGAAGCTGGTCAGCTCGGAGATCGTCGGCAAGGCGATGGTCAACGGGCTCTACCCGTCCGATCACGCTGGCGTCGTCAGCAAGCTGAAGATCA
>JBKJXG010000268.1:0-5445 GCA_046716525.1 Solirubrobacterales bacterium | reverse complement strand
ACCAGATCGACTTCAACGACATCCACTACTTCGTCCGCGCCTCCGAGCGCACCGAGACGAGCTGGGACGACGTCCCCGATGGGATCAAGGAGACCTTCGACCGCCTCGGTATCCCCGAGGCCGAGCGCAAGTTCCTCGCCGGCGTCGGCGCTCAGTTCGAGAGCGAATCGGTCTATCACCAGGTCAACGAGAAGCTCGAGGCTCAGGGCGTGATCTTCACCGACATGGACACGGCGTTGCGCGAGC
The DNA here is from genome assembly GCA_046716525.1 of Solirubrobacterales bacterium. Lineage (GTDB taxonomy): Bacteria > Actinomycetota > Thermoleophilia > Solirubrobacterales > 70-9 > WHSW01. The sequence goes on along the minus strand of JBKJXG010000268.1, from coordinate 5,199 downwards.
ATGAGGACCTCGTGCGTGAGTACTGGGCGACGATCATCCCCCCGAACGACAACAAGCTGGCCGCGCTCAACTCGGCAGTGTGGTCGGGCGGCTCGTTCGTCTACGTCCCGGCCGGGGTCAAGGTCGAGATGCCGCTTCAGGCCTACTTCCGCATCAACACAGAGAACATGGGCCAGTTCGAGCGCACGCTGATCATCGCCGAGGAGGGCGCCGACGTCCACTACATCGAGGGCTGCACGGCCCCGGTGTATTCGAGCGATTCGCTGCACTCCGCCGTCGTCGAGATCGTCGCCAAGAAGAGCTCTCGGGTCCGCTACACCACCGTTCAGAACTGGTCGCAGAACGTCTTCAACCTCGTCACCAAGCGCGCGGTTGCGCATGAGGACGCGACGATGGAATGGGTCGACTGCAACCTCGGCTCCAAGCTGACGATGAAATACCCGTCGATCTACCTGCTCGGCGAGCGCGCCCATGGTGAGATCCTCTCGATCGCCTTCGCCGGCAAGGGCCAGCATCAAGACGCCGGCGGCAAGATCATCCACGCCGCGCCGAAGACGACCTCTTCGATCTTCTCCAAGTCGATCTCCAAGGATGGCGGCCGCGCCACGTACCGCGGCCTGCTCGAGGTCGCCCAGGGCGCGACCGAGGCGAAGTCGAAGGTCGTCTGCGACGCGCTGCTGCTCGACGAGGATTCGCGCTCCGACACCTACCCCACGATCCGCATCGACGAGTCCGACGCCAACGTCGGCCATGAGGCTTCCGTCTCCAAGGTCGGCGAGGACCAGCTCTTCTACCTGCAGAGCCGCGGGCTCGACGAGGAGGAGGCGTCGAAGATGATCGTCAACGGCTTCATCGAACCGATCGCCAAGGAGCTGCCGATGGAGTACTCGGTCGAGATGAACCGCCTGATCGAGCTGCAGATGGAAGGTTCAATTGGCTGAGGGTGCCGCAGCGGCGCCTCAGCTCCAAGACCCGGACTGGCTTCGTCAGGGTCGTGACCTCGCCAAGCGCGCAGCTTCTGAGCTCGAATTGCCGACGCAGAAGGTCAAGGGCTGGGAGTTCACCGACCTTTCCAGCCTCGACCTGGACAGCTACACCGAGGCCGTGGCCGGCGTCGCAGGGCTCGAGGCGAGCGGCGATGGCGATGGACCGCTGGTCCTGCCGCTGGCCGAGGCGGCCGCGAGCCATCCCGAGCTTGTCCGCAAGCATTTCGGCCAGATCGTGCCCTCGAGCGACCCCTTCGTGGCTCGCAACGAAGCACGCTGGCGCGATGGTGTCTTCGTTTACGTTCCCGCGGGGACGCAGCTCGAGCAACCGCTGAAGCTGGCGATCTCCGCCGCCGCCGGCGAGGAGATCGAATGGCGGGCGCTGATCGTGCTCGAGGAGGGCGCCGAGGCCGAGATCTGGGAACGCTACGACTCCGAGGGCGAAGCGCTGTTCAACGGCGTCGTCGAGCTCGTCGTCGGTGATGGTGCCAATCTGCGATATGTCTGCGAGCAGGAGCTCTCCGAGCAAAGTTGGGTCTTCGCCACCCAGAGGGCCGAGATCGGTCGCGACGCCAACCTCGACTGGGTTGCGCTCGGCTTCGGCTCCGGCCGCGGCAAGGTGCGCATGGAGACCAAGCTGGCCGGGCGCGGCTCGAGCGCCAAGGTGACGGGCGCCTACGTCGGTCGAGGCAGCCAGCACCTCGACTACGACACGACGCAGGAGCACGCGGCGCAGGACACGGTCTCCGACCTCGCTTTTCGCGGCGTGCTCGCCGAACAGGCGACGGCCGTCTGGCGTGGGATGATCTTCGTCGACCCCGGCGCGCAGCGCACCGACGCATTTCAGGAGAGCCGAAACCTCTTGCTCTCCAACGAGGCCCACGTCGATGCCATCCCCGGCCTCGAGATCGAGGCCGACGACGTTCGCTGTACCCACGCTGCGGCGATTGCCCAGGTTGATCCCGAGCAGCTCTTTTATCTCACCTCGCGCGGGCTCGACGATGAGGACGCAAAACAGCTCGTGGTCGAGGGCTTTCTCGCCGAGCTCGTCCAGCGCGCGGCCGAGGGCCCAATCCGCGAGATACTCGCTGAGCAGCTGGAGCGCCGGCTCGGCGAGCTCCTACAAGCGTCCACGTAAATCTTCGGCGCATTCATGCGTTTATGCCCACCCGCCGACTGGGTAGTGTGCTGAACAATCGATGGACTGAGACAACCATGAACGGCGAATCAAGCGACGAAGGGCAGCTCGGGTTCTCGGTCAGCGTTGCGGCACGGCCCGAGGGCGGCAGCGTCGTAACGGTGTTCGGTGAGCTCGATGTCGCGGTCACCCCCGCCTTGCGGCAGGCTTTCGAAAAGGCGATGGAGAAGTACGGCGAGCCGGTCGTAGTTGACATGCGCGCCTGCAGCTTCGTCGACTCGAGCGGCATCGCGACACTCGTCGGTGCCGCGCGCCGGCTCCACGACGAGGGCAGCGTGATCACGATCCAAGGCGCCCAGCAGCGGGTGCGGAGGATCCTCGACCTCGCCGGTCTCTCCTCGAACCACTGGGTAGTGCTCGAGCCTTAGTTCAGGGCTCGAGACGGATCAAGTGCTTGGCGGGTCGTCGCTCCGCGGTGTTCGGCGATCACGCACGACGGAGAACACGATTGAGCCCAGCACGATGATCACCGGGACGGCATAGAGAACGTAGACGAGCCAGTGGCCGGCGTGGGCGATGGGCAGCACGCGCCTCAGTATGGAGCAGGCCGCTCGCGCTCAGCCGGCCTGGGCGCTGCATCCGCGGCAGCATCCGCGAATCAGCACGTCGTGGCCACTGACGCTGTGTCTGAGTCGTCGCGAGAGCCGTTCGATCGCTCGCTCGAGCTCGCGATCTTCAAACGGCGTAATCGCGCCGCAGCGCTCGCAGACAACGTGATGGTGGTGATCTCCACCCGGATGGGCGCGTTCGTAGCGAGCGCCGCCCTGGCCGACTTCGACCCGGGTCACCAGCCCCTCGCGATGGAGCAGATCGAGCGCGCGATACACGCTCGCGGTGCCGACTCCGCCGCCGGCAGAACGCAGACGATCGGCGATCTCCTGCGCGCTCAAACAGCAGTCTTGGCCGGCGAGCAGGTCGACGACCGAGCGCCGGGCCGCGCCGGCTCGCCGCCCGCTCTCGCCGATCGTGCCAAGGGCAAGCTCCTCCCACTGCTCCTCGCCACCGTGCATGGGACAAGCTTACAACTCCTGAGAATGATTATCATTACCGGCGATGGAGTGGATCGTTCTGCCGTTCGCCCTCGCCACCGTCGCCGCGACCCTTGCCGGCGGCGCGCTTGCCCTGCGCCTCTCGCACTCGCTCCCGACCCTGATGGCGCTGACGGGTGGCATCGTGGTCGCGGTCGCTCTGCTCGACGTGCTTCCGGAGAGCATCGAAAGCGTCGGTGACCCAGAGCACGTGGCGAAACTCGTTGCCGTTGGCTTCCTGGCGTTCTTTCTCGTCGAACGGGTGCTCGTGCTCCATCACCGTGACGATGCCGAGCAAGCGCGGGCCCACCACCAGGTCGGCGCGCTGGGCGCCTTCGGGCTCTCGGCCCATAGCTTCGTCGACGGCCTCGGGATCGGCCTCGCGTTCGGGCTCGACACCGCGACCGGCGTGCTCGTGTTCGTTGCGGTGGTCAGCCACGATTTCGCCGACGGGCTCAATACGGTTTCCTTCGTCCTCAGTCAATCGGGAGATCGCAAGCGGGCCAAGCGCTGGCTTGCGGCCGACGCGATCGCGCCCCTGATCGGCGCAATCGTGGGCGGTGCGCTGACGATCTCCGAACAGGCACTCGGCGAGATTCTTGCCGTCTATACCGGCTTCTTTCTCTACATGGGCGCGACCGATCTGCTGCCTGAAGCACACGGCGACCACCCATCGTGGGCTCGCGTGGCACTGACGCTCAGCGGCTTTGCCGCCGTCTACGCCGTGACCACGATCGCTCACGTGTAGCACCAACCGTCCAGGTTCACTGAACCGACACATCGCACACCGCCTTCCGCCTACTATCGCCGGATGCTCGGCCACAAGGTCACTGTGGTAGTCGCGGCGACGATCGCCGCCACGGCTCTCACCATCGCAGCCGGCGTCGCAACTGCCGCGCCGAGGCAACGTCCGATCGTCTACGCGGTGGTTCTCGACGGCCTCGACGGCGATCGCATCGAGCAGGGCCAGGCTCCGTTCATCTCCAGCATGCTCGCGGGAGAGGAAGCGAACGGAACCTATTACCCGCAGTCGCGCTCGGTGATCCCGGCCGAGACCAACCCCAATCACACGGCGATGATGAGCGGCGCCTTTCCGGGCAAGTCGGGCATCCCCGCCAACGCCTTTGCCCTCTACGCGCCGACGGCCGGCGAGGATACGTGCGTCACCACGAGCCCCCTCGACTTCAACGTGATGCCGACCGAGACCAGCGGTGAGAGTGCCACCTGCCCGACTGCCGAGATGACCTTCGAGGCGATCAAGCGCCAAGGCAACCCGGACGAGCTCGCAACGGCGGGCATCTTCGGCAAGCCCAAGCTCGGGCGCATCTTCGCCGGCCAGAACTTCCAGTCGGGTAGCTATGACGCCGATTACCTGTGGGCACCGTGCAGCAGCGGCGCCGAGGACGATCCCTACTGTGGGTCGGTACCGACGAACCCGATCACCGGCTACGCGGTCGACGACAAGGCGGTGATGGATCAGGTGCTCGCCTCAATGAACGGGATCGAGGGCGACTTCGACACCCGGCGCCCCGACTTCACCTTCGTCAACCTGCATCAGATCGACAGTGCCGGGCACGGCAGCGGTCCCGGCAGCGTGTACGACACCGCGATCGGACTCGCCGATGCCGAGATCGAACGGCTCGTGACCACGCTGCGCCAGCGCGGCGAATGGGAGCGCACCGTGTTGATCTTGGTCTCAGACCATTCGATGGACTCGACCCCGCAGAAGATCACGCTCACCGACGCGCTCACCGACGCCGGCATCGCCGAGTCCGAGTTCGTCGCCGTCGACAACGGCAGCGTCGACCTGATCTATCTCGCCGACCGCACCTCCGGCGGGCGCTTCGCGTTGCTGCAGCGGATGCGGGAGGTGATCCTCGCTCAGCCGGGAGTGACCGAGGCGCTCTACCGGGAGCCGAACCCCCTCGACGGAGGCACGGCAAACACGGTCAAGGCCGGCCATCCGGACTGGCGCTCGGCCGGCGAG
>JBKJXG010000267.1:0-2828 GCA_046716525.1 Solirubrobacterales bacterium | reverse complement strand
GTGACGAGGTATGAGTGGGACCTCGACGGCAACGGTACCTACGAGACGGACAGCGGAACGGCAACGACCGTGTTCGCCGGAGCGCTTGCCGCAGGCGAGGTCCAGTACCGCACGGCGCGGAAGCTCGAGGTCGGGGTACGCGTCACCGACGACCAAGGTTTCTAGGGCTTCGGGACACTCGCGCAGCGCGTGCGAGGGCAGATCAACTTCCAGCCATACAGCGAGCGCAACTCGCCGGCGGTCCCGTACTACCTGAAGGATCCCGGTGTCCCGTACGAACCGGGGCGCGGGTTCGGCTGGGTGACAGAGGAGAGCGTCGCGGCCGCGCCTCACGACAGCGCCTCGCACACCCCGCTCTACATGCAGTCGAACACCCGTGACCGCCAGGTGGTAGACGCCGGGCACCCATGCTCGATGCCTGACGTCGACGACCAGCTGTTCGACACCTTCATCTACATGCAGTACCCACCGTTGGCTACGCGTACCGACATACAGAGGACGCCTGGCGCATGGGAGATGGCGCTGCCGGACGGTTCGTACACCGTGATCCTCGGTGTCGGGGACGCGGCCTCGGCGAGCGATCCGCAGTTCCTCAACAGCGTCCATACCGTGAACGTCGAAGGCGTGCGCGCGATCGACGGCTTCATACCGACCGCGGCGAATCCGTGCAGGAGCGCCGTCGTCGCGGTCGACGTCTCCGACGGCCGCCTGACCGTGGATGCGCTCGGCGGAACCAACACGAAGCTCACCCATATCGAGGTGCGGCCGCAGTAACGGCGGCGATCTCGGGGCGGCAGGTTAACCTGACCGCTCTCCGATGGGCGTCCTTTCATCAATCGGCCTGACCGGCAGCCGCGACATGGCGATCGACCTCGGCACCGCGAACACGCTTGTGTTCGTGCGTGGCCAGGGGATCCTGGTGTCCGAGCCGTCGGTCGTCGCGGTCGATGCGGCCACCGGCGCGGTGCACGCCGTCGGCGACGACGCCAAGCGGATGATTGGTCGCACGCCGGCGACGATCTCCGCGATCAGGCCCCTCCGTCACGGCGTGATCGCGGACTTCGAGGTGACCGAGCAGATGCTGCGGCACTTCATCAGGCGGGTCCACCAGAGCCGGCTCGCGCATCCACGCGTGGTCATGTGCGCGCCGTCGGGCATCACCGACGTCGAGAAGCGCGCGATCGTGGAGGCCTCGCTGTCGGCCGGCGCCCGCCGCGTCCAGCTGATCGAGGAGACGATCGCGGCGGCGATTGGCGCGGGCATCCCGATCGAGGAGCCCGTCGGGAACATGGTCGTGGACGTCGGCGGCGGCACGAGCGAGGTCGCCGTCATCTCGCTCGGCGGGATCGTCGTGTTCGAGTCGGTCCGCATCGGCGGGTACGACCTCGACGAGGCGATCATGAACTACGTCAAGCAGCGCCACGGCGTGACGATCGGGCAGCAGACAGCGGAGCGCCTCAAGTTCGAGATCGGCTCCGCATGGCCTCAGGAAGAGGACCTCACCGCGGAGATCAAGGGGCGCGACCTGGTGTCGGGCCTGCCCAAGACCGTGACCCTCACCAGCGAGGAGGTCAGGCAGGCGCTGGAGGAGCCGCTCAAGCTCATCATGGAGACGATCAAGGAGACCCTCGAGCGCACCCCGCCCGAGCTTGCCGCCGACATCACGCAGCGGGGCATCATGCTGGCGGGCGGCGGTTGCCTGCTGCGGGGCTTCGAGGACCGTGTCCACGACGAGACGAAGATGAACGCATACCTTGCCGACTCTCCCCTGACCTGCGTGGTGCTCGGCTCCGGCCGCTCGCTGGAGGAGTTCGACGTGATGAGCTACGGCACGGGAAAGCGGCGCCGGCGCGCGCGGCGATGAGCACCGGTGGCGTAGACGGCTCTTGCTGATCCTCGCGGTCAAGCCGGACCACGATGGAGCGATCGCCGCGATCTCGGACCGGAGGCTTCTGTTCTCGCTCGAATCCGAGAAGGACTCGTTTGGCCGGCACGCGCCGCTGACGCCCACGCGGGTGCTCGAGGCCGCGCAGTTGCTCGATCGCACCCCCGACGTCCTCGCGCTTGGCGGCTGGTCCCGGCGTCATCACACGATCGGCGCCGGCTACGGTGGAACCGCAGAGCCCCTGCGCGACACGCTGCGGCTGTTCGGCGCCGATTGCGAGCTCTTCTCCTCGACCCACGAGCGGTCCCACATCGCGATGGCGTGCGGCATGGCGCCCGCGGACGACGCGGAGCAGCGCGCGGTGCTCGTCTGGGAGGGCAGCCTCGGCAGCTTCTACCTCGTTAACCGCAGTTGGGAGGTGACGGCCGCGTTCCCGGTCCTGCTCCAGCCGGGCGCGCGGTACTCGTTCCTGTTCGGGATCGCCGACGAGACCTTCCCGGATCGCGGGTCCTCGCACCGGCTCGAGGACGCGGGCAAGCTGATGGCGCTTGCCGCGTTCGGGGACCCCGGGGCGACCGAGCCCGGGGTGGTCGACGCGGTCGAGCGGATCCTCGCTCTGCCGGAGGTCGACCCGGCGCCCAAGCACCTGTTTCGCGACTCGCCGGTCTACAACGCCGGTGTCAAGAGCCAGCTGTTCAAGGACGCCGCCGCCGTGCTCAACGACCGCCTCTTCGAGGTCTTCCGGGCCGCCGCCGAACAGCACCTGCCCAGCGGCATCCCGCTGCACATCTCTGGCGGCTGCGGCCTCAACTGCGACTGGAACGCGCGCTGGCGCGAGCTGGGGCAGTTCAGCTCCGTGTTCGTCCCGCTCTGCACCGACGACTCCGGGTCGGCGCTCGGGACCGGGATCGACGCACTCGTCGTGCTGACCGGCAGTCCGCAC
>JBKJXG010000266.1:0-3511 GCA_046716525.1 Solirubrobacterales bacterium | reverse complement strand
TCGTCGAACGCCCTGAAGACGGTGCCCATCCCCCCGGAGCCGATCCGCTCCAGGAGCCGGAAGCGCTCCATCACCAGCTCTTCACCCACCACCCGACGAGGTTCGCCGGAATCCAGATCTCTCCTGCCGAATCTCCCTCCGCAGCAGGCTTCATACTCTGCGAGCCGAAGCTGACCCTACGGCTTAGGCGAACTTGGTGAGATCGTGGCTTTCCTCGACGACGACGGTTTAGATCCAGCCCCGCGTGCCGGCGGCCCGAGACGGCCTGAGTCCGATCGCCACCGCCAGCTGCTGGTGCGGCGGATGATCGCGCTCGGCGTCGGCGTCATCGTGGTGATCCTGTTGCTGCTCGGGATCCGCGGCTGCCTCAACGCCCGCGAGGAACGCGGCTTCGAGAACTTCGTCTCCGATCTGAACTCGATCGTCACCACCTCGAATCAGCTCTCGAGTGGATTCTTCGCGCGACTCCAGGAACCACCCAACAACCTCACCGAGCTCAACCTCGAGGCCGAGATCGCCTCCGACCGCGGTACGGCCGAGCAACTGCTGCAGCGCGTGGAGGGCCTCGACACGCCCGACGATCTCGCCGAGGCCCAGCAGGAGCTGGTGCAGGCGTTCGAGCTGCGCCGCGACGCGCTCGAGGGCATCGCCGAGGACATCCCGACTGCGCTCGGCGACGAAGCTCGAGATGAGGCGATTCAGCGAATCGCCGAGGACATGCGGATCTTCCTCGCCAGCGACGTGCTCTACGCCCGCGCGCAGGCCGAAGTCACCGCGGTGCTCGACGAGCAGCAGATCGCCGGTGAGATCGAGTCCAGCCAGTTCCTGCCTGCGCCCGCCGGCCGCTGGCTCGACGACCTAGACCTCTACAGCGTGCTCAACACCTTCGCCACGGAAACTGGCGCTGTGCAGGGACTTCATGGCATCGCCCTGCTCAGCACCGAGGTCAACAAGTCACCGCTGAGCGTCGATCTCGACAACTCGGTCTCACTCGGAAACGACGAGGCTTCAATCACGCTGACGATCGAGAACCAAGGTGAGGAAGCGGAGAACGACGTCAAGGGGGCGTTCACGCTCAGCGGCGGCTTGCAGACGATCGAGGGCGAGGGGACGATCGCCCAGCTCGACCCGGGCGGCAGCCAAGAGGTGACGATCGCGCTCACCACCGAGCCCGACACCGGCGTGCCGCTGACGCTCGAAGCCCAAGCCGTGCCGGTGCTCGGAGAGCAGGACGCGGCCAACAACGGCGCCACCTACCGGATCACGTTCGAGTAGCGAGCGCCGGCCTCACCATGCGAGTTGCTTACCTGGGCCCGGCCGGGACGTTCAGCGAGGACGCGCTTCGCGCGGCTGCGGAGGGCGCCGAGTTCGAATGGCACGCCCACCCCTCGATCCATGCCGCCGTTCTGGCCGTCGAGAGCGGCGCTGCCGAGCGTGCCTTGGTCCCGCTCGAGAACTCGCGCGAGGGCTCGGTGCGGATGACGCTCGACGCACTCGCCTTCGACGCCCCCAACGTGGCGATCGCCGGACAGCACGACCAGCCGATCACGCAATCGCTGATCGTCCGCGAGCCACTCGAGCTGGCGGCGATTGAGCTCGTGATCTCACATCCTCAGGCGACCGCGCAGTGCGCGGGCTTCATCCGAGCCGAGCTCCCGGGAGCCGAGATTCGCGCCGCGACCAGCACGGCCGAGGCGGTCAAGGCGGTGGCGGAGTCCGCGCGGCCGTGGGGCGCGCTGGCCGGCCTGTCGGCTGCCGCGATCTACGGCTGCACGGTTCTGCGCGAGGGCGTCGAGGACGACCCCGGCAACGTCACCCGCTTCGCCTGGCTCGCGCCGTCGGGCACGACCGTCGCCGGCGACGGTCCGTGGAAGACGACGATCAGCTTCTCCGAGCTCGGCGCCGATCATCCCGGAGCGCTCGTCGATGCCCTGGCCGAGTTCGCGAGCCGCGAGGTGAACTTGGTCCGGATCGAGTCGCGCCCGCTGCGCCCCGCCGAACTCGGGCGCTACATGTTCTTCGCCGACCTCGAGGGCTCGATCGCCGACGGCGCCGTCAGCGCCGCCATCGATGGCCTGCGGACCAAAGCTGAGAACGTGCGAGTCCACGGCAGCTACCCGGTGGCGACTTACGGCATCCCGGGACTCAGCGACTAGCAGACCCGGCGCGACATCTAGACTTCTCGCCACAATGGAGGTCGTCGAGGACCCCGAACTCGTGATTCGCCCCTCGGGGGTGGTGCGAACGCGTACCACCGGAGGCCGCGTGCTCGTCCTCAACGCCAGCTATGAGCCGATCAACGTCTGCACGGTGCGCCGCGCGACCGTGTTGCTGCTCAAGTCGCGCGCCGAGATGCTCGAACGCGGCTCGGGCCTGCTCCATTCCGAGCGGCTCGCGCTCGAGCGTCCGTGCGTGATCAGGTTGGTGCGATACGTCCGCATCCCGCGCGACGTGCACCGGCGAAAGATCACCCGCAAAGCTGTGCTCGCACGCGACTCCTACACCTGCCAGTACTGCGGTCGCGAGGCTGCTGCGGGCCTGACGGTCGACCATGTCATCCCCCGCAGCAGCGGTGGTCAGTCGGTATGGGAAAACATCGTGGCCTCGTGCGCGCCGTGCAACCGCAAGAAGGGCAGCCGTCTGCCGCGCGAGGCGCGCATGCATCCCGCTACGCGCCCGCGACCGCCTGGCCCGACCGTCTTCATCCGCATCGCTGCTCCTCGGGTGCCCGGTGCCTGGGAGCCGTATCTCGGCGCCGCTCCCGCCTAGAACGACAGAAGGGCCGCCCCCTTCGGAGCGGCCCTTCCAAGGTGCGATTTCTTAAACGAGCCTCGGGTGCTTGTGACCGGGTGGGACGGGTTCCGGTCTCCTCGGCTCGCCGGTGCCTGGGGTTGGATTGCGCCAGGCGGCTCGCACGATGCTCGTCCTCATGGCGGTCACCCGCCGTTTCGGAAACGGAGCGGCCGACTAGCGGCCCCGCACCTCCAGCGTCCCGGGAAAACTGTCACTCAACTTAGGACCACCTCCTTTCTCTGGTAATTCCGATTAAAACAGACGCGAAGGTCGGGCTCAGTGCACGGACGCAAGCCGCCGACTCAGGGGTTCGGTCTAGGGGGTTCCCCCGATGTGATCGGACCCCGGGGCGATGAGTATGGGTCGCGTGATCGGTCTCACTGACATGGAGTCTCCCGCGGCGGATGCTGCACAGATGAACCGGCGGCCCGAGAGCACGAGCGCAACCGCGGGTGAGCTAGCGGGCATCGGCGGCCGGCGGCTGCTCGAGCTCAGCGTCTTCGCCGCGCTGATCGTCGGTGCTGTCTTCGCCTTCCCGGGGCTCGACGAGCTGCGCTCGCGGCTCGCCGGCGCCGATCCGCGGCTGATCGCGCTTGCCGCGGCCTTCGAGGTCGGATCCTGTCTCGCCTTCGTCACCGCCTTTCGCGGCGTCTTCTCGCAGCGCCTGTCGTGGCGCTTCAGCTACGAAGTGGGGATGGCCGAGCAGGCGGCCAACGTC
>JBKJXG010000265.1:0-2551 GCA_046716525.1 Solirubrobacterales bacterium | reverse complement strand
GGCGTGGATCTCGACCAGGGTGTCAACCACGCGCTCGCCAATTGCTCGCCGCTGCTCATCGTGCGGAAAAGCGTCAGCCTCGTGGCGCGAGCGCAGAATCGGCCCCTCGACCCAGCCCATGACGTAGAACGGGTAGTCATCGTCCTGCGAGAGGCCGATCACCGGCGGCACCGGCACATCGGTGGACTGCAGGCTGGAGATGATCCGGTGCTCGCGAGCCATGTCGTGAGCCGAGGCGAGGCGAGCGCCGAGTGGGGGGCGGCGAAGCGCCCAGCGGCTGCCGGCCGCATCTCGCACCTCGTAGGTCAGGTTGGAGCGCCCGCCCGCGATGCGCTCGAACGAAAGCGGCAGCTCGACCTCGCCGACGTTGGCCTCGAACCAGGCTTCGGTCCGGGAAACGTCGATCTCGTCAGTAGCCTCCGCGCCCATGCCGGGCAAGCATATGGCTCTGGTCGTCGACTTCGGCGGTGTCCTCACCACCAGCATCTGGCCGGCGTTCGCCTCCTTCTGCGAGCGCGAGGGACTGGCGCCGGAGACGGTTCGCAATCTCTTTCGCGGTGACGCCGAAGCGCTGAAGCTGCTGCGCGGGCTCGAGACCGGCGACCTCAGTGATCCGGAGTTCGAGACCGGCTTCGGCGCCCTGCTCGGAGTCGACGAGCCCCGAGGGCTGATCACTCGCATGTTCGCCGACCTCGGTGCCGACGAAGCGATGGTGGGCGCAGTGCGTGGCGCCCGGGCCGCAGGGCTGAAGACCGGGCTGATCTCGAACTCCTGGGGCCTTGGGATCTACGAGCGTGCGCCGACCGACCTCTTCGACGTCGCGGTGATATCGGGTGAGGTCGGACTGCACAAGCCCCAGCGCGAGATCTACCTGCTGGCGTGCGAGCGACTGCAGGTCGAGCCCGCAGAAGCGGTCTTCGTCGACGATCTGCGCGAGAACTGCGCCGGGGCCGAGGCGGTTGGGATGACGGCGGTGTTGCATCGCGATTCCGCCGAGACCGTCCCAAGGCTGGAGGATCTGCTGGGCACCCCGCTCTCGGCCTGAGGCGGTCGCGCCCGCGCTACTCGTTCGCGTACTCGACGCGGATCTGCTTGCCCTCGAGCTTGGTCCCGTCGAGGCGCTCCAGCGCGAGCTTCGCGTGCTCGTCGCTGAGCTCGACGAAGGAAAAGCGCTCCAGCACCCTGATCTCGCCGATCGAGTCCTCGGGAATCACCGCGCCCTCGGTCAAGGCCCAGCGCAGCTCGTCCTCGCCGATGCCGCTGCGCGCGCCGCGGTTGACGAAGAGCTTGACGTGGCCGTTGCCTGCAGCTTCGGGGACCGCTTTCTCGGGCTCGGCGCCCTCTTCCGCGCTTTCGGCGTCATCGCCGTGTCCGTCTGTCGGCAGCTTCTCGCGTTCGCGGGATCGACGCGGCTTGGGGTCCGCGGAGTGATCTCGGCGCCGCGGGCGTGGCGCGTGCTCGATGCGGTCCTCCGGCGCTTCCCACTCGCCGATCACGGTCTTCGCCTCGCGCTCGATGACGCCGATCTCGTCGCGCTGCTTGCCGGTGACGAAGGTGATCGCGCGCCCGGTGCGCCCGACACGTCCCGTACGCCCGATGCGGTGCACGTAGATCTCGGTGTTGTTGGGCAGGTCGTAGTTGATGACGTGCGTGACGTGCTCGATGTCGAGCCCGCGAGCGGCGACGTCGGTCGCCACCAACAGCGGCATCCCGCGCTCCTTGAACTGGATCATGACGCCGTCACGCTGGCCCTGGCTCATGTCGCCGTGCAGCGCCTTGTTGCGGAAGCCCTTGTCGCGCAGCTCGCGGTCGAGGCGCGCCGCGCCGATCTTGGTGCGGCAGAAGATGATCGCCTGCTCGGGCTCTTCGGCTCTGAGAACCTCGATCAGCCGCTCGGTCTTGTTGCGCGGCTCGACCTCGACGTAGGCCTGCTCGATCGCGTCGACGGTGAGCTGCTTCGGGGTGATCGAGATCGTCACGGGGTCGTACATGTGCGCCTCTGCCAGGCGCGCGATCGGCGCCGGCATCGTCGCCGAGAACAGCGCCGTCTGACGCCCTGAGGGGCACATCCGCAGGATCTTCTCGACGTCCTCGATGAAGCCGAGGTCGAGCATCTCGTCGGCCTCGTCGAGGACGACGAAGCGGGCCGAGGTGAGCACCAGCGAGCGGCGCGAGATCAGGTCCATCATCCGCCCGACGGTGGCGACGACGACATGGGCGCCCTTTCGCAGCCGCGACTGCTGAGTAGCGATCGGCGCGCCGCCGAAGACGGCGACGATCTCGATATCCAGGTGCTCGGCGTAGGCGCGCAGCGCCTGGGTCACCTGGATGCAGAGCTCGCGCGTCGGGGTCAGAACGATCGCCTGCGTCTCCTGCGAGGCCGGATCGAGGTACTGCAGCAGCGGCAGCCCAAAGGCAGCGGTCTTGCCGGTGCCGGTCTGAGCCTGGCCGATGACGTCATGGCCGGCGAGCAGCGCCGGGATCGCCTCGTCCTGAATCGGCGTCGGCTCGGCGTAGCCAAGCTCCTCGAGGACGAGCAGGATCTCCCGAT
>JBKJXG010000264.1:0-2584 GCA_046716525.1 Solirubrobacterales bacterium | reverse complement strand
ATCGTCCGTACGGCCCGCCTCGGCGAAACCGGATCAGTGCTATCGAAGTACCCGCCTTGAGGCCCGCGTCACAATCGTTCCGACTGAGTTGAACGTCGGGCGACGCGTTGGCGGCGGCGCGAGGTGCTCGTCGAGGCTTACGACCTCACCGTGGCGCAGCGACTCCCGAGCTCGGCGACCGCCTCGCGTTCCTCATCAGTTGTCGGGTTTACCGCCAGGCGTTGCCGAGGCCCCGCTGTGCCTAGTCGCCGGCGGCGCCGACCGATATCCGCAGCTCGTGGACTGCGTCGTCCTTCAGGCGGGCACTCAGCACCGGGGAAGCCCCGCCCTCGCCGATGAAGGTTGACCCCTCGATCAGCACGAGAACGTTGCGTAGGCCTGGAAATGACTGCTGCTGCGCGTCGGGGTAGATCTCGCGCAGTTCGTCAGCGCTGATCCCGACGCGAACCCCCTCGTCGGTCTCCCAGCCGGCTTGCTCGGCGAAGACATCCCTGAGCTCGATGCTGCCGACGGCGCCCTCATCCGAGCACGGATCGCCCCCGCCGAGGTCGACAAAGTTGATGACGAGGCCGAGATCGCGCCACTCGTTGACACACAGCACGTCATTCGGCTCGACCAAGGAAGGTGGGCCGAAGACCTGGGCTGCGTCAAGCGGAGAGCCGGTCAGCGGCAGGAAATCGCCGACGCGTGTCGCGCCGCTGCTTCTCACCTCGATCGTCCTGTTGGCTGACGCCTCCTCGGATTCGTAGACGAAATCAGCGCCGTCCCAGGTCACGCTGCCGAATCGGAAGGTGGTTGGGCAGCAGGTTGGATCACCAGAGAGGTAGGCGGGCGACTTCTCGACGACCGCGTCCCCTTGGACGGAGAGCTCCGCCTGGATGTTCTCGCGGTGGAAGGCGAGCTCCCACTCGCTGTCCTCGGCGACGAAGATCGCCCATGGCGAGGGCGAGCCCCCCGTACAGCAGGCGAGCTGCACCACCATCTCCTCGATGCCGTCGCCGGTGAGATCCCGGCAAGTCAGGTCATCAACGACGTAGCCAGAACCACCGAAGAGGGGATCGCCGGGCGGCACCGCGCCGAGCTCGCGGACCAACGACTCGAATTCAGTGCTCGAGACGGCTTCCATTGCGCGCGTCTGGGAGCACTCGACGGTCGCACCGCCGCCGTCGTCGCCGGCAGAGACGATCAGGAAGGCGACGAGAGCCACCGCCAGTGCGCCCAGCCCGGCGGCGGCCAGCGTCCACAACCGTCGTTTCCGCTTCGCCTTGCTCCCGTCCGCACTGTCCACCGCCTCATCCTCGGCGCCCCCGCGGTCCTCCTGCTCGCGCTTCCGCGCCGGCGGCGGAGGTTCGGGCCCGGCCTCTGTCTCACGTTGTCCCTTCGCCGCCCCCTCGCGTTCTTCGTCGGTGACGCGTGCCTGCTGCGCCGCCTTCTCGATGTTGGTGATCAGCTCTTCAATGCCGTAGTCGAACGCGTGGTCGGCGATCCGCAGAGCGTGGAGCGCGGGCACCATCTGCAGTCCCTCGGACTCATGTCCGACGGACATCTGTGGCAGTTCCTTGCGGCGCGGCATATGCGCGTCTTCCATGAGCGCGACGAACATCCTGATCCTGCGCTTGATGGCCGTTTCGATCTCCCGCCGATGTCGGTCCTGCGGGTCGTCGATGCGGCGGTTGCCCTCTTCGTCGGTCGCCTCCAGCCAGCCTCGGCCGATAAGCAGCACGAATACCTCGCAAGAGCCGAGCGCTTGGTCGATCGCCTCCTCCCACGGCCTGCCTGGCTCGATGTCGTTGATGTCTCGGAAGACCGCGTCCTGCCCGAAATGGAGGGCGAGACGATCGTGAATGCTGCGAGCGAAGCCCTGGCTGTCGTCTCGCCGGTAGGCGATGAAGATGCGGAGCACGGGACCTGGCCCGCTCGGCGCCGAGCTCAACGGCCGTCTCCGGCCCGGCGGGCTGGGACTCCCCCTCCAAGACGAGGACAAGGGCACCCGCCCCGCCGATGAACAGTAGCCGCGATGCTGCTCACCATTGTTCGCATGTAGTTATCCGCTCCGTCGCTGGGCTCCCCAAAAATACATGTACTCAATGGTCCCACTGCATTGCCCTACCCGCAGGTGTAGAGCTTGAAGTCACCGCCGCTTCCGAGACCTGGGTAGTCGAAGCTGGCCTTCGTGAAAACCCGGTCGCCCGAACAGTTTCGCTCCGGCTTCGAGAGGCGAACTTCAATCGGAGCCGATGCGCCCATGTTCACAACAGAGACGCCGCGGCCTACGGCTTTGCGATTGCCCCAATTCCAATTCAGGCTTTTTGCCCGAACCGCTGCCGAGCCGGAACTATCACCTCGCTTGAAAAACCCGCACCGGTTCGGCGTCACTCGCACCTGAGGGGTGTGGGTGCCGACCGGCGCTGGGTAGTCCTTGTTCCAGCAGAGCACGATGGGCTTGTCGCCGGCACTGCTGACCGTGGATGGCACGGCTACGGAGAATGCAGCC
The DNA here is from genome assembly GCA_046716525.1 of Solirubrobacterales bacterium. Taxonomy (GTDB): domain Bacteria; phylum Actinomycetota; class Thermoleophilia; order Solirubrobacterales; family 70-9; genus WHSW01. Next base: position 90 of record JBKJXG010000264.1, on the reverse strand, counting down.
GCAGCGAGGGCAAAGGCGACGTAACGAAAGCGCATGCACGTCCTCCTAGGTCGGGAAAAACCGCAGCCTGAGCGAGTTCCTCCAGCACCG
>JBKJXG010000263.1:0-4178 GCA_046716525.1 Solirubrobacterales bacterium | reverse complement strand
CTCGTCGCCGCGAAAGGCACCGAGGTGAGTCTGAGTGTTGCCAACGTCGACAGCGAGAAGCACGCACTGATTATGGGATCTAGGATGCGGCTGATGTCGCGCGCGACCCTTTATGTGATCCCTGGCTCCCATCCGGCGATGGCGGTGAGAGGAATGCTCGAGCACAAGGCGATCGGCTACAAGCGCGTCGATCTGTTGCCGGTGGTCAGCCGCGGCGTGCTCAAGACGCTGCGCTTTCCCGGCATCACGATCCCGTCGCTGAAGATCGACGGCCGCAAGCTCACCGGCTCGCGAACGATCTCACGGGCGCTCGACGAGATCCAACCCGAGCCGGCGCTGTTCCCCGCAGATGCCGAGGGGCGACGCGCGGTCGAGGGAGCCGAGCGATGGGGCGACGAGGTCCTCGCGGACGCGATCCGTCGCATCCTCTGGAACACGATCAAGCGCGACAAGACGCCACTTCGCAGCTACACCGAGGGTGCCAAGATCGGAATTCCGATCGGCCTGGCGATGGCCACCGCCGCGCCGATCGTCTTCGCCGAGCAGAGGATCAACGGCGTCACCGACGATGCGGTTCGAGCCGACCTCGCCGCGCTGCCGGAGCTCCTCGATCAGATCGACGCTTGGATCGCGGAGGGCGTAATCGGCGCGGAGCAGCCCAACGCCGCCGACTTTCAGATCGCCACCGGCCTGCGACTGGCGATGACGATGGATGATCTGCGCCCAGCGATCGAGGGACGGCCGGCGGGTGCGCTGGCGACGCGGGTCGTGCCGGAGTTTCCCGGGCACGTGCCTGCGATTCTTCCGGGCGAATGGCTGGAGCCGCTGCGGTCGGCCGCTGCGCCGGCTGCGTAGCCGCTGGGAGGTAACAACGCGTCAGTGAAGGGGTCGGGGGTCGAGCGGTGGAGTCGAATCCGGGCCAATAAGCGTCGTGAGGAGATCCATTCACGACGGGCGTGAATGGATCTCCACAGGCTCTCAAAGCGGTCCGAGACGCCTCACCCGCTCTCCCCTACCCAGCCGCGTAAGCGCCTCGCTCAGCCGCGTCCCATCGGGCAGTCGCAACTCCGGCTCGAGCTCCAACAATGGCTCGAGCACGAACCGCCGGCGCATTACCTCCCGATGCGGGAGCGTCAGCCGTTCCGTCTCGAGCTCGAGTTCCCCCAGCAGCAGCAGATCGACATCCAGCGGTCGCGGGGCATGACGCCGGCCGCCAAGTACCCGGCCACGCTCGGCCTCCACGGCCTTGCAGACGTCGAGCAGCTCCTGGGGCCCGAGGGTCGTCGAGACGCGCACCGCCGCGTTGAGGAAGTCTGGCTGGTCGAGGACCTCGCCAACGGGCTCGGTTTCGTAGATGGAGGAAAGCTTCTCGACAGCGGCGCCACGCTCACCGAGCATCGCGACGGCCGCTCGCAGATGTCCTTCGCGGTTGCCGACATTGGAGCCCAGCCCCAGATACCCGGCCCGGGTCAGCTCGGCTCCTCGTCGTCCTGATCTGAGTCTGGCTCGCGAGCTCGTACCACCTCGACCGCAACCTCCTCGATGGCAAGCGGGATCGGTGGCTCGGGCTTGGCGGCGCGCACCCGCACGGCATTTGAGCCGTAGCGCTCCATCAGGCGCTCGGCGACGACACTGCCGAGGCGCTCCAGGGTGCGGTAGCTGCGCTCGGTGACCGCGAGAGCGACGATGTCGGCAACCTCGGCATAGTCGATCGTGTCCTCGATGCGATCGGTGAGCACGGCGTCGCAGTCGGGCACGTCGAAGCTGATGTCGATCATGAGGCGCTGACCGATCTCCTGCTCGGCGTCACTGACTCCGTGATGGGTGTAGATCGAGAGCCCGCGCAACTCGACCTCGACGCGGGACTCCTGGTTGTCGCCGTGCGCCTCCACAGAGCGCCCAACGTATCGCGCGGGCGGGCTCGGCAGCCAACCGAGCGGCACCTTAGGCACGACTATTCGGCGTTGCCCCCCGCTCGCTAGATCCCGTTCGCCAGTCGCGGCGGCCGAGAATGACGTCGGCCGCATCCAGGGCCTGGCGCGTTGCGAGCACGTCGTGGACGCGAAAGACCTCCGCGCCGGCGGCCCGTGCGATCACGTTCGAGGCGATCGAGCCGCCGAGCCTGTGGCCGGTTTCACGGCCGGTGATCGCACCGAGAAATCGCTTGCGGGAAGCACCGATCACGATCGGCCGCCCGAGCTCGCGCAGCTCCCCCAGCCTGCGCAGCAACTCGAGGTTGTGCTCGAGCGTCTTGCCGAAGCCGATCCCGGGATCCACCCAGATCCGCTCCTCCGCAACGCCGCTGGACACTGCAGTCTCGATGCGCCCGGCGAGGAAGGCGCGGACATCGTCGACGACGTCGTCGTAGACGGGATCGTCCTGCATCGTGCGCGGGCTTCCCTGCATGTGCATCAGGATCACGTCGCAGCCGCGCTCGGCGCAGAGCGGGGCCATCTGCGGGTCGGCGCGAAACGCGGTGACGTCGTTGACGATCGAGGCGCCGGCGGCGAGCACCAGCGCCGCCACCGTGGACTTGGACGTGTCGATCGACAGGGCGATGTCGGTGCCCGCTGCGAGACCCTCGATCACTGGAGCCACGCGCTCGAGCTCGGCCTGGGCGTCGACGGCGCCGGCACCCGGTCGCGTCGATTCGCCGCCGATGTCGAGGATGTCGGCGCCGTCGGCCGCGAGCGAGAGTCCGTGGGCCACAGCGGCTGTCGAATCGAGGAACAGGCCGCCGTCGGAGAACGAGTCAGGGGTGACGTTGACGATCCCCATCACCCGTGGGGACGTATCGGCGGCAGCCATCACAGCAGTATCGCCCGGCCGGCAAACGACGAACGAGGACGAGCCGAAGCCGCCCCTCGTCAACGCTTACTGGCCCCTGCGCGGCTGACTCAGATCGCCTCGCAGCGGCGGCGGGAGGTTGCGTAGTCGAGGTCGCCGCTCTCATGATCGAGCTTGATCACGAGCTGGCGCACACAGACGAATCCGATGCCGTCGCGCGCGCCGACGGCGGCGATCTTTCCGGCCGCCTTGTGCCGGCTGACTCGATGCAGGCGGCGGACGAAGGCATCCGTGCACCCGCGCGTGTCCCGGCACTCGCGCTTCGCGATCAACTTCGCGTAGTCGGTCGCGGTCTGGCGATCCAGGTTGTTGGCCGTCGCATTAGCGGCGAGGCCAAGACAGAGAATGGCCGCCACCGCGACGGTCAAGCCGAGGACGCCCTTCGACGAGTTGCCCAATTCAGTTCCCTCCTACGCGCAGTGGACTTGACGGCGACAATCTATCGCGCATCGGCGGCAGAGCAAGGGCGTCGCCGAAAAGGACGGGCGAGTTGAAACGGGCGAGTGGATCTAGTCGTCGGCACGCATCTCAGCGGAGCCACCGGCAAATCCGGGGCGGTGCTGGGGAACCGGGCGCGGGCCCTCACGGCCGGCGCTTCGCTCGGGCTCAGAGGCGGGTTCGGCGGGAACGTCTTCCTCCTCCTCGACCTCGACACCGAAGGCGTCCTCGGCAGAGGCTCCCTCGAGCAGGGCGACGAACTGCTCGGCGTCGATCGTCTCGCGCTCGAGCAGCAGGTTTGAGATCCGGTCGAGGTCGCCGCGGCGCTCGACGAGGATGTTGCGCGCCGTCTGGTGGGCCTCCTCGACGATGCGGCGGATCTCGTCGTCGATCTCGCGCGCGATCTCGTCCGAGTAGTCGGGCTCAGAGGAGAACTCGCGGCCGAGGAAGGGCATCGAGCGATCGTGGCCGAAGACGCGCGGTCCGAGGCGCTCTGACATGCCGAAGCGCATGACCATGCTCTTGGCGGTCTCGGTCACCTTCTCGAGGTCGTTGGAGGCGCCGGTGGTGATCTCGCTGAAGATGATCTCCTCCGCCGCGCGACCGCCGAGCGTCATCGCCATCGTGTCGGTGAGCTCGGCGCGCGTGGTCAGGAACTTGTCCTCACCCGGGAGCGAGATCGTGTAGCCGAGGGCCTGGCCGCGGCCGATGATCGAGATCTTGTGGACGGGGTCGCAGTTGGGCAGCAGGTGCCCGACGATTGCGTGGCCCATCTCGTGGAAAGCGGTGACAAGGCGCTCCTTTTCCGACATCACTCGCGTCTTCTTCTCGGGGCCGGCGATCACGCGCATGATCCCCTCCTCGAGCTCGAGCATCGTGATCTCGCGCTTGCC
>JBKJXG010000262.1:0-3627 GCA_046716525.1 Solirubrobacterales bacterium | reverse complement strand
AGCCGACCGTGTCGCGATCATCTCCGCTGGTCGGATAGTCGCCCAGGGCCGACCGGACGAGCTCGGCGACCGCGAGCGCCGCCCGGCACAGATTCGGTTTCGCCTCGCCGACGGCGTCGATCCGAGTCAGCTGCCGCCCGGAATCGAGCCGGCGATCGGCGCCGACGGCGAGCTCGAGCTGACGACGGCGACGCCGGTTGAGGTGCTCAACCGGCTCACCGGGTGGGCGCTGGAGCGCTCGGTCGAGCTCGACGCGCTCGAGGTCCACCGGCCGAGCCTCGAGGACATCTACCTCGAGCTGACCCGCGAGGCGCCCGAGGACGACAGGTGAGCCCACTCGCGCTCGCAGCCCATCAGTTCCGCTACGACCAGAAGACGTTCTGGCGCAATCCGGCTTCGGTCTTCTTCACCGTCGCACTGCCGCTTCTGTTCCTGATCATCTTCTCGACGATCTTCGGCAACGACACGATCGACGAACTGGGCGGGATCAAGACGACGACCTACTACGTTCCCGCGATCATCACCCTCGCGGTCGTCTCGGCGACGATGCAGAGCCTTGCGATCTCGCTCACGATCGATCGCGAGTTCGGGATCTTAAAACGTGGGCGAGGCACGCCGCTGCCGAACTGGGTCTTCTTCGCCGGGCGCGTCGGCAACTCGATCGTCGTGTCGGTGCTGTTGCTGATCGTGGTCACCGTGGTCGGCAGGCTCCTCTACGGCGTCGAGATCCCGCCGCTGGAGCGGTTGCCGGCCGTCGTGATCACGCTCGTCGTCGGCGCAGCGGCTTTTTGCTGCCTCGGGGTCGCGCTCTCCGCCGCGATCCCGTCCGAGGACGCCGCGGCGCCGATCTCGAACGTCGCCGTGCTGCCTCTCTACTTCCTCTCGGGTGTTTTCATCCCCGAGTCGGAGATCCCCGACGGCGTGCTCAAAGTCGCCGACGTTTTCCCGATACGCCATTTCTTCGAAGCCTTCTTTGGTGCTTTCGACCCGACAACCACCGGCGCCGGGTTCGAGTGGGGGCACCTCGCCGTCGTTGCCGCATGGGGACTGGTGGGTCTCGTGCTCGCGATCCGCTTCTTTCGCTGGACTCCCCGTCGTTGATTGTCCCCCCGAGCTGAGCAGCAGGTGTCGGGAGTAGTCGCCGACTCCCAGTACGCGGCCTGGCTCGCCGGCAGGGTCGAGCTCGAGCCGTTGGAGGAGTCCTTGGCACGGCGTCGATTCGGGCTCGGGGCGCTCGCTCGCCGCGGTGGCGTACTCGGGGGATTCGTGCGCGGCGTGTTCATGGCGTACCGCGGGCGAAACGCGACGGCGCTCGTCGTCTGCGATCACCAACCGGGCGCGGCGACGGTGCTCTTCTGCGAAGCCTGGCTTCGGCGCCGCCGGCGTGTCGTCTTGATCGAGCTGCTGCGGGGCCCGCGGCCGCGACGCGCCTGGGCCCGCTCGCTGTACGGCGCCTGGTCGGCGCTCGTGCGCCGGCCGGCGCTACGCAGAGCGGTGTCGGTTGCCCACGTGCTCACGCGCGAGGAGATCGGGCGCTATAGCGAGCTCTACGGCCTCGACGCGTCGCGGATCGCGTTCGTGCCCTGGCCGTGGCGCCAGTTTCGCGAGCCGCACGCGCTCGAGCCCAGAGCGTCCGCCCAGGTCGGCGAAGCGACCGTGCTGTCGTCTGGACGCGCCTACTGCGACTGGGCCACGCTGCTGGCGGCGGCACGAAGTCGCGAGTGGCAGTTGACTGTGCTCTGCTCGACGAGCGATGCCGCTGAGGTGACGCACCTGAGCGCGGGCGAGAACGTTGTCGTTCACACCGAACTACCGCTCGCAGCTCATGCGAAGCTGCTCGAGCGCGCCAGCGTCTATGTGATCTCGATGCGCGAGGACTGGGTCAGCGCGGGCCAGGTCCGCCTCATGCACGCCGTCCAGGCGGGTGTGCCGGTGGTCGCAACGCGCTGTCCGCAGTTGCGCGACTACTGCATCGACGGCGAGACAGTCCTCCTGGTCGCCCCCGGGGATCACCTCGCCATGGCGCAAGCGGTCGAGCGCGTGCTCGCCGACCCCGAGCTGGCCGAGTCGTTGCGCCAGGGCGCTTGGCGGCATTCGGCGCGGTGGGTGCGCGACGACTACCTCGATTCGATCGCTGACCTCGTCAAGCGGGCGGCAAAGATTCCGTCCAAGTAAGTTTTCGTCCGTGATTCACCATGTCTCCCTTGATGTCAGCGATCTCGAGCGCAGCGGGCGCTTCTATGACTCGGTGCTCGGATCGCTCGGCTGGAGGCGTCAAACCGATGACACCCTGGCGATCTCGTGGGGGATCGTTCGCCCGATCTTCTTCGCCGCCAAACGCAACGGCGTCAAGGCCTCGGCCGGCCACGTCTGCTTCGCGGCCAGTGGGATCTCAGCGGTGAAGGCGTCCTGGGAGGGGGGCATGGCCGCGGGCGGGACCGACGACGGCGCGCCGGGGCCACGCCCTGAGTACGGTGGCAGCTACTACTCGGCATATCTGCTCGACCCCGATGGCCACCGGGTCGAGATCGCCGTAGGCAGCTGACGCGAACTACTTCTCACGGAGGAATCGATGGCGAAGGTGAAGGTTGGAATCAACGGTTTCGGGCGCATCGGGCGCAACCTCTTCCGCGCCGCGTATGAGTCTGAGACCGAGCTCGAGTTCGTCGCCGTCAACGATCTCACCGATGCCGCGACGCTCGCTCACCTGCTCAAGTACGACTCGATCCTCGGCCGCTTTCCCGGCGAGGTCGCAGCAACCGATGGCGCCGTAGTCGTCGACGGCACCGAGATCAAGGTGCTTTCCGAGCGCGACCCCGCAGATCTGCCCTGGGGCGAGCTCGGCGCCGACGTCGTGATCGAGTCGACCGGGTTCTTCACCAAGCGCGACGACGCCGCCAAGCACCTCGCCGCCGGGGCGAGGAAGGTGATCATCTCGGCGCCTGCGACCGATCCCGACGTCACCGTCGCGCTCGGCGTCAACTTCGAGTCCGATTACGACGCCGACAGCCACCACATCATCTCCAACGCCTCCTGCACCACCAACTGTCTCGCGCCGGTGGCGAAGGTCCTCAACGACACCGTCGGCATCGAGCGCGGGCTGATGACGACGATCCACGCCTACACGGCCGACCAGCGCCTTCAGGACATGCCCCACTCGGACCTGCGCCGCGCGCGGGCGGCGGCACTCAACCTGATCCCGACGTCGACCGGCGCGGCCAAGGCCGTCGGTCTCGTCCTGCCCGACCTCAACGGCAAGCTCAACGGCATCGCTGTACGCGCGCCGGTGGCGACGGGCTCGGTTGTCGACCTCACCTGCCTGGTCGGCAAGCAGACCTCGATCGAGGAGATCAACGGGGCGATGAAGGACGCGGCGGCTGGGCCGCTGAAAGGAATCCTCCTCTATTCGGAGGATCCACTCGTCTCGACGGACATCGTCAAGGACCCGCACTCCTCGGTCTTCGACTCCGAGCAGACGATGGTGATGGAGGGCGACTTCATCAAGGTCGTCTCCTGGTATGACAACGAGTGGGGCTACTCGAACCGAGTCGTCGAGCTCGCCGCGCAGGTCCTGCCCGTTTGAATGAGAGCGTGGCCGGCCATGCCCGCGAGCGCGGGGTCTTCGAC
>JBKJXG010000261.1:0-3159 GCA_046716525.1 Solirubrobacterales bacterium | reverse complement strand
CCCGCCCAGCCGCGCGGGCGCAGGCCCTCGTCCCCCCGCTCCGCGTTCGACTCGTACCAGTTCACACGCTCCCAGCCGGACTTCTCGCCAAAGGCCGCGCCGTGGTCGCGGTGCCAGGCGTTGGCGGGGGTGATGCGCAGCGGCCGGCCCGCCGAGCGTTCGTGGTGCGGGTAACGGATGTCGTAGTACGTCTCGTAGGTCTCCGCTACGCGCTTGAGCGTGTAGGAGGGCGAGCGGTAGTGGGCGCCGAAGCGGCGGATGTCCATCTCCCACAGGTCGACCGACGGCTCGCCGGCGACGATCCATTCGGCCACCACCTTGCCGATCCCACCCGCCCCGGCCAGGCCGTGTGCGCAGAAGCCGGCGGCCACGAAGAAGCCGCGCACCTCGCTCTCGCCAAGTCAGAACTCGTTGTCGGGCGTGAAGGCCTCGGGTCCGTTGATCAGGCGCGTGATTTTCACCTCGTCCATCACGGGCACGCGTCGCTTCGAGTTCTCCACGATCTCCTCGAAGCGGTCCCAGTCGTCCTCGAGCAGGCGGCCGTTGAAGTCGGGCGGGATCGCATCGAAACCGGCCGACCCGTCGGGCAGGAACGCGGGCTGGGAGTCGCGCTCGTAGCCGCCCATGACCAGGCCGCCGCCGTCCTCGCGGAAGTAGACCAGCAGGTCGGGATCGCGCAGCGTCGGCAGCCGCTGGTCGGCGGAGTGCTCGCGGACTGGCTGCGTGACCAGGTACTGGTGCCCGAAGGGGATCACCGGGATTCGCACCCCGGCCAGCCGGCCGATCTCGGCGGCGAACATCCCCCCGGCGTTGACGATCACCTCGGTCTCGATCCGGCCCTTCTCGGTCTCGACCGCCCGGACCCTGCCGTCGCTGACCTCGATCCCGGTCACCCGGGTGTTCTGGAACACCTGCAGCCCACCCTCGCGTCGGGCGACGTCGGCGAGCGCATAGGTGAGCTGCGACGGGTCGATGTAGCCGTCGGTCGCGGTCCAAGCGCCGCCGAGCACGCCCTCGGTCGACATCAGCGGGAACCGCTCCTTGGCCTCCTCGGCCGAGATCAGCTCCAGCGGCAGGCCGAAGGTCTTCGCCCAGCCGGCCTGGCGGCGCAGCTCCTCCAGTCGCTCCTCGCTCGAGGCGAGGCGGATTCCGCCGCACTCGACCCAGCCGGGGTCGAGCTCCGACTCCTCCGCCAGCCCTCGGTAGACCTCGACCGAGTGCATCATCATCTTGGTCAGCGAGACCGAGCCGCGCAGCTGACCGACGAGCCCGGCGGAGTGGAAGGTCGACCCCGAGGTGAGCTCGGCCCGGTCGACGATGACCACATCGCGGTAGCCGAGCTTGGCCAGGTGGTAGGCGATCGAAGCCCCGCCGACACCACCGCCGATGATCACGCAGCGGGCGCGGTCGGGCAGTTCAGGCCGCGGGCTCACGCGCATCCTCGAGCCACGAGGCGAAGCGGGGGTCGGCGGCGGTGGCCTGGAGTCGTTCGAAGTGGCGTTCGTGGTAGCCGGCGAAGTCGAAGTCGAGCTCGGAGACGACCGCTTGGACCACCCCCCACATCGCCTCGCGGAAATCGGACATGAACCGCATCAACCGCAGCGCCGCCAGTCGCCGCGGTGTCGCCGGCTCGCCGAAGTAGTCGCCGAGCAGTGCTTCCTCGGCGGCTTCTCCGAGCTCGTTGTTGACGGCGAAGTTGGCGAGGTCGAAGTATCGATCGCCCATGCCCGCGTACTCCCAATCGACGATCCAAAGCCGGCCGTGAGCACTGCCTTCGCTCGACACGCCGGCGATGAAGTTGGCGGCGAGGAGGTCGTTGTGACAGGGCACCGGCTCGTGCTCGGCCCCGGTCAGCGTCCGCTCGATCTGCGCGGCGTAGGCGCTCGCCTCCGCGTATGCGTGCGGCAGCACGGCGCCACGCTCGGTCGCGGTTTCGGCGTAGGTCTCGACGATCCGAAACGAGTCGAAGCTCGTCTGCAACGGCTCGTCGATCTCGTGGATAGCACGCAGCGAACGCGCGACTTCAGTCAGGGCGGCGGCTTGGCGAAGCCCTGCAGCGTCCATTCCATGTCCCTCGACGAACACCGTCACGATCGCCGGTGGCTCTTGGAGTGCAGCTGCGACAGCCGGCGCGATCCCGATCCCTGCCGCGCGCTCGTTTGCGAGCCGCTCGGCGCCGCGATCGATCTCGAGCAGGTTCGTGTCCTTGCCGGGAACCCGGATCACATAGTCGGTGTCGCCGAAGCGGGCGCGGTAATTGCGGTTCGTGATGCCACCCTCGAGCGCCTGTGGCTCCCCCTCAGGCCGGCCAAGAACTGCTTCAAGCTGTTGGACAATCTGCACAAGGTCGCCCAAATCGCTTGACGCGCGTCCGCCGTCCGCAATAGGCTCGCGTTCGTCCATAGGTCGGTCCGTCACACCTTTTACCTCAATGCCGACCAAGAGGGGAGTCACGAATGAGCGAAACGCCACCTAGTAGGGACGAGCAACGCCTCGCGGAGCTCGGCTACAAGCAGGAGCTCGACCGCGGCTGGTCGCGGTTCTCGAACTTCGCGATCTCGTTCACGATCATCTCCGTACTCGCGGGGTGCTTCACGACCTACGGGCAGGCTTGGAATCTGGGTGGCCCGGTCGCGATCTCGATCGGCTGGCCGATCGTCTGCCTGCTGATCCTCTGCGTCGCCTTGAGCATGGCGGAGGTGGCCTCGGCCTATCCGACGGCCGGCGGCCCGTACTGGTGGGCACACGAGCTCGGCGGCAAGGCATGGTCTTGGTTCACGGGCTGGTTCAACCTGATCGGACTGGTCGCGGTCGTCGCCACCGTGGACTGGTTCTGCGCCTTCTTCGCGACCACCCTGTTCAACCTCTGGGGGCTCGATTTCATCCTCAACTTCGCCGACGAGGTGTCACTGGGGGAGATCTTTGCCGTCTTCGTAGTGATCTTGGCTCTGCACGCCCTGATCAACATCTACTCGTCTCACCTGGTTGCGCTGTTCAACAACATCTCGGTCTTCTGGCACGTGGCCGGCGTCGCCGTGATCATCCTCATCCTGATCCTCGTTCCCGACGATCATCAGAGCCTCGACTTCGTCTTCACCGAGCGGATCAACAACTCCGGCTTCTCGATGGACATGTACTGGTTCTACATCCTGCCGACCG
>JBKJXG010000260.1:0-3790 GCA_046716525.1 Solirubrobacterales bacterium | reverse complement strand
CGGCGAGGGCGCGTCCAATCGCTGCCCGGCGATCGGGCTCGGTTTCGATCTGAGCGACGGTGCCTGCGGCGGTGATACCGTCGCGGATCCCCTCGATGATCGCGAGCGGATCCTCTGAGCGCGGATTGTCGGAGGTGACGATGGCGACATCGGCAAGCCGAGCGGCGATCTCACCCATCAACGGGCGCTTGTCGCGATCGCGATCGCCGCCGCAGCCGAAGACGCAGATCAGGCCGTTGCCCGGGATCGTGATCTGGCGAGCCGCAACGAGCACGTTCTCCAGTGAGTCGGGCGTATGGGCGTAGTCGACGAAAACAGCGAAAGGCTGGCCCTCGTCGATCGGTTCGAAGCGTCCGGGGACGCGATCCGCGAGCGCCAGGGCGGCGACGATCTGGTCGATCTCGATACCCAGAACGGCGGTCGAGGCAAGCGCGCAAAGCGCGTTCTCGACGTTGAAGCGACCGGGCAGCGGCAGCGCGACGTCGGCCTCACCGGCCGGGGTGATGCAGCGAAAGCGCGATCCCGAGGCATCGAAGGCAACGTCGAGGGCGCGAAAGTCGGCGCGCTCGTCGCCCGCAGCCGAGAACGTGGTCGCCTCGAACTCAACCGCGAGCCTGTCGCCGTAGGGGTCGTCGAGGTTGATCACGGCGCGACCAGCGCGGCCGCCCGTGAACAGCCGCCGCTTGGCGAGGAAGTAGTCCTCCATATCGGCATGGAAGTCGAGATGGTCTTGAGTCAGGTTCGTGAATGCGGCGACCGCGAAACGAACGCCGTCGACACGGTTGAGGCGCAACGCGTGCGAGGAAACCTCGATCGCCGCGGCCCGATCCCCCGCTGCGAGCATCCGGCTCAGTGTCGCCTGCATCTCGACTGCCTCCGGCGTCGTGCGAACGACCTCCTCGTCGACACCGCCGACCACCTGCTTGACGGTTCCCAGCAGACCCGTCTGGATTCCAGCGTGCTCGAGGATCTGGCGGACGAGAAAAGCGGTCGTTGTCTTGCCGTTGGTACCGGGGATGCCGACCACGCGCAGTTGCTGGGGCGGGTCGCCGTAGAAACGCACCGCCGCATGCGCCATCGCCGCGCGCGCGCTCACGACCCTGGCCTGGACGACGCCCGGCGCGAGCTCGAGCGGGCGCTCGACAACGACCGCGGTCGCGCCGGCCTGCACCGCGAGCGGCGCGTAGGCGTGGCCGTCGCTCGTGTAGCCGGGGATGCAGAAAAAGAGCGCGCCCTCGATCACCTGGCGGCTGTCATATGCCAGCGCCGAGATATCGATCTCACTGTCGCCGGCGATCTCGATCACGTCGGCCCCCGCGAGCAGGTCGCGCAGCTTCATCGCAGGGATTCTAGGAAGCGAGGCTAGTCCTGGTCCGGGGCGATGCCCAGGTACGGCAGGGCGAAGTTGGCGATCTCGCCGAAAGCGGGCGCGGCGACGGTGCCGCCGTAGTACTCGCCCTTGGGATTATCGACGACCACCGTGACCAGCAGCTGCGGGTTCTCAGCAGGCGCAAAGCCGACGAAGGAGGCGACGAACTCGGTCTCGGAGTAACCACCGTCGACCGCCTTCTGCGCGGTGCCGGTCTTGCCCGCGAGGGTGTAGCCGGGGACCTCCACCGCCGAGGCGGTGCCGCCCGCCTCCAGCACGCCCTCGAGCATCTCGCGCACCTTTGCCGCGTTCTCGGCGCTGATCACGCGTTTGCCGGCGTCTGGGTCGACGGGTTCTCCGGCCTCCTCGAGCACGAGGCGAGGCGTGCGCAAGACGCCGTCGCTGGCGATCGCCGCGTAGGAAGCGGCCATCTGCATCGGCGTCACCGACAGACCCTGGCCCAGCGGCAGGTTGCCCATGGTCGAGCCCGAGTAGTCGCTGGGGTCGACGAGGATGCCCTGCTCTTCCCCGGGGAACTCGATCCCCGTCGGGTCGCCGAAGCCGAACTTGCGAATCCATTCATCGAAACGACCGCCGTAGTTGGAGTCGCCGAACTTGTCATTGAGCGCAAGCCCGATCAGCACGGCGCCGACGTTGGAGGACTGAGCGAGGATGTCGGCGACCGGGAGCGTGACGTAGCCGCGGGGGTGTGACTCTTCAATCTCGCGATCTGCGACCTGCAGGATCGGTGGCAGGTCGAACATCGTGTCCGGCGTGACGACGCCGTCCTCGAGCGCACCGGCGACCGTGAACGCCTTGAACGTCGAACCCGGCTCGTAGGTGAACCCGGTGGCCATGTTGCGCAGCGCCTCGGGATCGAGATCGCCGCTGTCGCGCGGGTCGAGACCCGGCCAGTTGGCCATCGCCAGCACCTCGGAGTTGCGCGGGTCCATGACGATCGCCGTCGCCCCGTCAGGCTGATAGGTCTGGCCGACGCCGGCGAGGACCCGCTCGGTCTCGGCCTGGAGGCTGGCGTCGATCGTCAACTTCATGTCGGAGCCGGCCGCGGCAGCCGCGATCGTGTCGCGCTCGAGCTCGTCGCCGAGGGCGTCGCGAACGACATCACGCTCGCCGTCGGTGCCGTGCAAGACGGCTTCCTCTGCGGCCTCGAGCCCGGTCAGGCCCTGGTTGTCGATCCCGGTGGTGCCGATCACCTGGCCGGCGAGGGCGCCCTGCGGATAGATGCGACGGCTGTCGGGGAGCAGACCGACGCCCGGGAGGGCCAGCTTGGTGATCTCGGCGGCGGTCTCGAGGTCAACCTTGCGCTCGATATAGGCAAAACCCGCCTCGCGGTCGGCGAGCAGGGCCAGAATCTCGTCCTGGTCGGCCTTGCCCCCGATCGCCTTGGCGAGCTTGTGCGCGGTCGCCTCGGGATCCTCCACCTGATACGGCGTAGCGAACACCGTTGCCGCCTCCTCGGAGACGGCGAGCTCGGCGCCGGTGCGGTCGTAGATCGTCCCGCGTGAGCCCGGAACGACGACAGTCTCGACCTGCTGACCCTCAGCCTCGGCGCTGTAGCGCCCGCCGTTTACCCCTTGTACCCAGGCGGCGCGAAAGACGACGAGCAAGAACAGCGCACAGAACCCCGCGAAGAGCAGACCGACGCGGCGGTCGATCAGGTTCACGGCGTCGCGACGGCTCCGACCGGAGCCGCCACGGCCGGTTCTGTTGGGATCGCGGTCGCCGGCGCAGCCGTCTCGGGTGCGACCGGAGGCGGCTCGGCAACGGGTTCCTCGACGACGGGTGCCGCCTCGACCGCAGCGATCTCGGTGGGCTCCGCTTCGACCGGGGCCGCCGCCACGGTGACCGGGGCCGCCGCACTGCCGAGCGTGAGCTCACCGTTTCGCAGGCGCTGAGCGGCCTTGGCGGCATCGCCCGCGCTTGGGCGCACGTAGGTGATCACGCTCGGCGCCGGCCAGCCGAGCCCGAGAGCAGTTGCCGCCGCTTGAACCTCGTCGCGCGAGAGCTGCTCGGCGATCTGGGCGCGATAGGTCGAGTTGATCCGCGCGAGCTCATCGGCTTCGCTGGCGGCGCGACTCGATGAGGAGTTGAAGCTCAGCGCCATGACGTTGAGCGCGACGATTCCGACGAGCAGCCCGCCGAGCAATCCGATCCAGAGCCGCCCGCGGGTGAGCCAGACGAAGAGGCCGGAGTCGGCGATGCCGCCGACGGCGCCGGCGGTGCGCGCGGCCGCAACCGGGACGAAGCCGCCGATCGGCGTCGGGGCACTTCGCCGACGCGCCGTTTTCGGGCGTTGTGCAGGCGCGCGTCGCGGCGCCGGCTTGCGAGCAGGCGCGGGTCGCGGCGCCCGCTTTCGAGCGGGGGCGCGCCGGGCCGGGGGGGTGTGGGGGGGGGGGGGGG
>JBKJXG010000259.1:0-5533 GCA_046716525.1 Solirubrobacterales bacterium | reverse complement strand
CCCCGAGGGACCGAGCGCGACCGCATTCGCTGGAGTGACCACGGCAATGAACGCAGGTGTGGCCGTCGGCGCCGCGATCGGTGGAGGCGTCGTTGACCGCAACGGCCCGGACACGGCGTTCCTACTTTCCGCGGTGGCAGTCGCGCTCGGTGCGTTGGTGGCCCTGGCGCTGCCTGTGGGCAGGGCGGGGGCGGTGGAGACGGGTCAATAGTCCGCCCAAGTCGACGCGTGTTATCGGGGTTTTCACGTCTTCGACTGATGCAACGGCGAACCTAAAGGCGAAATAGCAGGCAATTAAGGAGGGGACAACGATGATTCCCAGTTTGCACAGCAGGGCCGACATGCATTGTCACTCGACGGCCTCGGAGGTGGCAAAGCTCGGAATTCAACGCAGCCTCGGCTTGCCCGAGTGCGCGACACCGCCGCACGAGGTCTACGAGCTCGCCAAACGGCGGGGCATGGACTTCGTCACGATCACCGACCACGACACGATCGACGGCTGCCTCGAGCTCGGCGACCGCGACGACTGCTTCATCTCCGAGGAGCTGACGGCTTGGTTCGCCGGTGAGCCGCAAGCGGTGCACGTCCTTTGCTTTGGGATAACACCGGCAGATCACGACTATCTCCAGGCCCATGCGGCCGACCTCGAGACCTGCGCCGCCTACCTGCACGAGCACGAGATCACCTGTGCTCTCGCGCACCCGTTCTTCGCGGTTGCCGCGCCGCTCGCGCCCCGCCACCGTCGCCGGCTCGCCGAGCTGTTCGGCACCTGGGAGACGCGCAACGGCTCGCGCGCACGCGAGCTCAACATGCCCGCCGCGGTCTACATCGAGACCCATGGCGGCATCGGGATCGGTGGCTCCGATGACCACGCCGGCGTCGACGTCGGGCGCACCTTCACCGAGACCCCGCCCGCCTCGACGCCGCAAGAGTTTCTGCGCCACATCCGCGAGGGCAACGCCCTCAGTCGCGGCGATCAGGGCAGCGCCGCGAAATGGGCCCACGCAGCCCTCGCGCTGGCAACCAGGACCCTCATCTCCTCGGAGCTCCAAGGCTCACACATCGGCGAAGCCGAGGAGGTGACCGGGCGTAGTTCTGGCGTCCGAGGTTCTTCGATCGACCCGTCGATCGTGCTCGAGATCGCCGTGCGGGTCGTCGCCGACGGTGGCGAACGCGGGGGGGAAGCGAGGCCCGGGATCGGCGCGCGTGAAGCGACCGAGCTGCTGCGTGGCTGGCTCGAATCGATTGATCTCAGCTCCGATCCGGCGGCGTTGATCACGATGATGCAAGCCGAGGACTTCAGCCACGCCGACCTCGCCCGGCGCGCCCGCCGCATCCACGAGCGCCGCCTGCACGGGGCAGTCGATGAGATCGCCGCGGCGGGGCAGACAGGGGAGGGTTACGGCGACGCCGCCAGGTCGCTCTTCGGGGCCAGCTTGCCAGCGATCCCCTACTTGCCGGCGACAACCATCCTCGGCAAGGAGATGGCGAAGCTGGCCGTGCGTGAACGCGAGCCCGGACGCGTCGCGCTCGTCGTTGACGGCGCCGGCTCGATGCACGGTGTCACGCACACGATCGAGCGCATTCGCGAGCTCGGCGTCGCCGGCTGGGATGTCGAGATCGTCGGCACCGACCCTTGCGTCGACTGTCGCCTGCCGGCCGTGGCCGAGATCGAGATCCCGTTCTACGCCGGGATGAGCGTTGGCGTCCCCAGGTTGCCGGAGCTGGTCGAGACGCTCGTCGATGGTCGCTACGACCTGATCCATGTGGTGTCTCCGGGGCCGTCGGGGATTGCCGCCGCGCTGACCGCCCGAATCGGCGGCACGCCGTTGCTGGGCAGCTATCACACCGAGTTGGCGGCCTATGCAGGCTTGCGAAGCGGCGATCCCCAGCTCGAGCTCGCGATCCGGGTGGCTCTGGCGACGTTCTATCGCCAATGCGAAGTCGTCCTCTCGCCGAGCCCGGCGAGTGACGAATCGCTGGCATCGCTGGGGATCGAGCGGGATCGCATCGACCGCTGGGCCCGAGGCGTCGACTTTTCGATCTACGACCCGGCCAAGCGCGACCACGACGCCTACCCAGGCGAGCTCAAGGTGCTCTACGCGGGGCGCATGACGACCGAGAAGGGCGTTGAGCTGCTTGCGGAGACGTTCCTCGAGGCGCGCGAGCGCGACGCCCGGCTGCACTTGCTGCTGGCAGGAGGCGGACCCGAGGAAGAGATGCTGCGCGCCCGCCTGGGCGAGCACGCAACCTTTCTCGGATGGCTCGATCGCGGGCAGCTCGCCCACGTTTATGCGAGCTCGGACCTCTTTCTCTTCTGCTCGCAAACCGATACCTACGGGCAGGTGATCGCCGAGGCGCAAGCGAGTGGTCTGCCCGTTGTTGCAGTTGCCGAGGGCGGGCCGCTGTCGCTGGTTCACGATCGCCAAACCGGCTGGCTGTGTGAGGCGGATCCAAGCCAGCTCGCCGCCGCTGTGGCCCAACTCGCTGCCTCGCCCTTCATGCGTGAGCAGATCTCCCGCCGGGCGCTGGCTCATGTCAAGGGCCGAAGTTGGGAGTCTGCACTGGCCCAACTGGCCAGCGGATACGAGCGCACGCTGAAGCGCGGGCGCCGCAAGCCCGAGCCCACGCCACTGCTCGAGGTCGCCTGAGGCTCCGCCGCCGCTAGCCTGTCGGTGAGCCCAGTGGATCCCCTAGAGACCGAGATCGCGTCAATCGACAGTGCCGATGAGGCGATCATGTCGCCGGTCGATGCGAGCGAGAACGGCGCACCGGACCTCGAGGATCCCTCGCTGTACTTCAATCGTGAGCTCTCCTGGCTCGAGTTCAACGATCGCGTACTTCAGCTCGCCGAAGACGCCTCGGTGCCGCTGGTCGAACGCGCCAAGTTCGCCGCGATCTGGGAATCGAACACGGACGAGTTCTTCATGGTCCGTGTCGCCACGCTTCACGACCAGGTCGAGTCTGGAACCGCAGCTCGCGACGCCGCCGGGTTCACTCCCGCTCAGGCGCTGAGGGAGATCCGCGACCGCTACATCGGCCAGCGCGGGCGAGCGGGGGCCTGCTTCGAGCAGGAGCTGCGGCCGGCCCTGGCCGAGCACGACATTCGTCTCGTCTCGATCGGCGATGCGAGCTCCGAGGAGCAGGCCGAGCTCGCCCGCCTCTTTTCGAATCAGGTATTCCCGGTTCTGACGCCGCTCGTCATCGGCCGCGGCAGGCCGTTTCCCTACATCTCCAACCTCTCGCTCTCGCTCGCCGTGGTCCTTCGCGACCCCGACAAGGACAACGAGATCCTTGCCCGCGTCAAGGTCCCAAAGGAGCTCCTCGGCCGCTTTCTGCGCGTCGGCGAGGGCAGCAACAGCTTGTTTCGTCTCGACGCGCTGATCGCCGCCAACCTCGGGTCGCTGTTCCCGGGCATGGAAGTCGTCGAGCACGCGCTCTTTCGCGTCACTCGCGACACCGATTACGACGTCTCCGACGAAACCGACGACGTCATGCGCGCCGTCGAGGAGGAGCTTCGCCGCCGCCGTTTCGGCGAGGTCGTGCGGCTCGAGGTCGAGGTTGGGATGAACGAGGGACTGCAGGATCAGCTCGTCGCCGCGCTGGGCATCTCGGAGGAGGAGCTCTACGTCGTCGATGGCATGCTCGATCTCTCTGACCTCACCGACGTCGTCGCCCTCTCCGGGCACGACGAGCTGCGTGACCCGCCGCATACACCGGTCACACCGCCGCGGCTGATCCTCGGCTCCGAAGGAAAGGACGGCGACATGTTCGCGGCGATTCGCGCCGGCGACATCCTCGTCCACCATCCGTACGACTCCTTCGCAAGCTCGGTCGAGCGCTTCGTCAAGCAGGCTGTCACCGATCCCGCCGTGCTCGCGATGAAGCAGACCGTGTACCGGACAAGCGCCGATTCGCCACTCGTGCCGGCCCTGATCGAAGCCGCCGAACGCGGCAAGCAGGCCGTCTGCCTGGTCGAGCTCAAGGCTCGCTTCGACGAGAACGCGAACATCACCTGGGCGAAGAAGCTCGAGCAGGCGGGAGTTCACGTCGTCTACGGCATCCCGGCGCTGAAGACCCACGTCAAGTGCGTGCTCGTGATCCGGCGCGAGGGCGACGGAGTGCGCCACTACGTACACATCGGCACCGGTAACTACAACCCGAAGACGGCCCGCATCTACACCGATGTCGGACTATTCACCTGCAATCCGGATATCGGCGCCGACATCTCGGAGATGTTCAATTCGCTCACCGGCTACGCCCGGCCACACAGCTATCGCGAGGTCCTGGTCGCCCCGTTCAACCTGCACAAGGGGATCATCGAGGAGATCGAGCGCACGATCGAGTCGCATTCCGACGCGACACCCGCGCGCATTCGGATGAAGATGAACTCGCTGCTCGACGCCTCGGCGATCCGCGCGCTGTATCGCGCCTCGCAGGCCGGCGTCTGCGTCGAGATCAACGTCCGCGGCATCTGCGCTCTGCGTCCCGGCGTCGCCGGTGTCTCGGAGAACATCACGGTGACCTCGATCGTCAACCGCTTCCTCGAGCACTCGCGGATCTTTTCCTTCGAGCGTGACTCGGAACCCGAGAGCATCTACATCGGCTCGGCCGACCTGATGCCGCGCAACCTATACAACCGCGTCGAGCTCGTGACTCCGATCCTCGACGAGAAGGTGCGCGCCGACCTCGTCGACGTCCTCGACCGCTCCCTCGCCGACAACACGAACTCGTGGGAGCTCGGCGAGAGCGGCACCTGGACGCGAAGGCTGCCCGGCGACGAAGAGCCGCGAAACGTGCAGCAGGAGTTGATCGAGCGACACGTCGAGCGCGCTGCCTCCGGCGCGGCGGTGGAGACAGCAATCGGGTCGTCGTAGGCATGCGGCCGGAGCGCGACGCGACGCTCCAATAGCGTCCACTGAGATGGCGATCCGGCACACGGCGGGCGGCTACTGGCTCGAGGAGGCCGGCTCTGCCGAGCCGAGG
Organism: Solirubrobacterales bacterium; assembly: GCA_046716525.1. Taxonomy (GTDB): domain Bacteria; phylum Actinomycetota; class Thermoleophilia; order Solirubrobacterales; family 70-9; genus WHSW01. The sequence goes on along the minus strand of JBKJXG010000259.1, from coordinate 547 downwards.
CCGGCGCTTGCCGCCGACGTCAGCGCGGACGTGCTCGTCGTCGGCGGCGGCTACACGGGTCTTTGGAGCGCTTGGTATGCGAAGCAGCTCGAGCCACAGGCGCGGGTGATGTTGTGCGAGTCAGAGATCGCGGGCGAGGGCCCGAGCGGGAGAAACGGGGGTTTTTGCAATGGCTTGTGGTTCGGGCTGCCGGCGATGCGCGAGCGCTTCGGCGACGCCGGCGCGAAGGCGATAGCGGTTGCGGCTCAGAGCTCCGTCGATGCGATCGGGGTCTTTTGCGACGAGCAGCGGGTCGACGCCTGGTTTCGCCAGGCCGGTTATCTGCAGGCATCGACCGCTGCGGCCTGGGACGGGGCCTGGGAGGCGACGATCGAAGCCTGCGAGGCGCTCGGCGTCACTGCCGCATGCAGGCCGCTGTCGCCCGACGAGGTCCGCGCGCGCTGCGATTCGCCGGTGCTTCGCGGTGGCGCCTTCTATCCGGAGGCGGCGTCCGTGCAACCGGCGCGGCTCGCGCGCGGGCTGCGCCGGCAGGTGATCGAGGCCGGGG
>JBKJXG010000258.1:0-5218 GCA_046716525.1 Solirubrobacterales bacterium | reverse complement strand
GCTCACCGTCGAGCACGAACAGGTGCGGGGTGACCTGCGCGTTCCAGGCGTGCGCCGCCGCCTGGCTCTCGTCATGGAGATAGGGAAACGGCCAGTCCTCCGACTCGACGCGCTCTCGCATCGCCGTCAGCGAGTCGCCCGGGTAGCGCTGGGCGTCGTTGGAGTTGACGGCGAGAAAGCGAACTCCGCGGCCCTGGTAGTCGAGCGCTGCGTCGACGAGGCGCTGGTGCCAGGCGAGCGCGTAGGGGCAGTGGTTGCAGGTCCAGATGACGACGGTCGCGGGTGCCTCGCCGGTCTCCGGAAGCTCTTGACCGCGGCCGCTCGTGTCGGCGAGCGCAAGCGCCGGCGCCGCCTCCCCCACCATCGTTGTCTTGCCGCTTCCCATCTCAGCCGCCCTTACTCGCCGCCATCGCCTGATCGAGCGCCGCGCGAACATCGACTCGGTCGGGCACCGGCGAGATCCGCCCGTCTCCGAGCCGGTACACGCGGCAGGTCAGAGCGGCGCGGTCGTCACCGGGATCAACCACATCCCTGCCGTCGATCCTGATCGTGGGCGAGCCGACGAACGTCTGCGCTAAAGCGTCGCCGTCGCTCTCGATCTCGATCTCATCGACGGCGCCGGGGTCCAGCCCCGCCGCCTCGAGCTCGGCGCGAAGCTCCGTCATCGCCTGCGGATGCGACGGGCACCCCGCCCACCAGAGGAATTCGACCCGAGGGCCGATCACGCGATCGTCGCCCGGCCGACGACGAGATCGCCCGAAAGCAGGCTCGCCGTCTGCCCCGGTGCAACTCCGTAAGCGGGCTCGCCGAGTTCGAGATCGAGCTCTTCATGGCGGCCGGCGGGTACCTGCGGCAGCTCGCAGGCAAGCGCGCGTGAGTGGTAGCGCAGGCGCACCGCGTCGACCCGGCGCCCAGGTCGATGGAGCGTCGCGCCGCGGACTCGCACGGTGCTTCGCGCCAGCTGCTCGTGCGAGCCGACGACGACGCGGTTGGCCTCGGCGTCGGTCTCGAGCACATAGAGCGGCTCGGCGGAGCCGACGCCGATCCCGCGGCGCTGGCCGACCGTGAACCCGTGCTGGCCTCGGTGTTGGCCGAGAACGTGGCCGCTGCGGTCGACGATCTCGCCCTCGCGGTCGGCGATCGCGCCGTGGCGGGCGAGAAACGAGCGCTTGCCCTCTCCGGCGAGAAAGCAGAGGTCCTGGCTCTCGGCCTTGCGGGCGACATCGAGCCCGGCGGCGGCGGCGACCTCGCGCACCTCGGGCTTGGTCATCTCGGCGAGCGGGAAGTGAAGCCGCGCCAGCGAGCGCGGGCGCAGGCCGGAGAGCATGTAGGTCTGGTCCTTGGCGGGATCGGCGGGAGCGCAGAGCAGCGGCCCCTCGCCGTCGTCGCTGATGCGCGCGTAGTGCCCGGTGGCAAGTGCGGAGCACCCGAGGCGGCGAGCCAGGTCGAGCATCGCGTCGATTCGCAGCTCGCCGTTGCAGACCACGCAGGGATTGGGCGTGCGCCCGGCGCGATAGCCGGCGACGAAGTCGTCGACGACCTGGGCACGAAACTCGCGCTCGAGATCAAGGGTGAAGTGGGCGATGTCGAGCGAACGGGCGATCTCGCGCGCTGCGAGCACCGCCAGCGGCGAGCAGCAGCTCTTCTCGGCATCGGTGCGCTGGTCGGCCCAGAGCTTGAGCGTCACTGCGACGACCTCGGCGCCGCGTTCGCGCTCGCGAATCGCGGCCACCGTCGAATCGACGCCACCGCTCATTGCAACGAGCACCCGCTCGCCCGATGCCGGCGGCTGGGCGAGCTCGCGCTGCGAGCCCGCCAACCGGGCGAGGGCGCGGTGGAGGGCGTCGGCTGCAAGCTCCGCCGCATGGAGACCCTCGGGGCCGAGGCCGCCGAGTGCTGCAGCGATGTCTGCGGGACCGACCGCGGCAAGCTCGATCGCGGTGGCGCCCTCGGCAAGCTCAGCTGCCACGGCGACGGCAGCCCGCGCCGCGGCACAGCCTTCGGCTTCGAAGCTTGCCCGCTCGATCCGCCCGATACCGGGGTCGAGCGAGATCCGGATCAGATCGCCGCAGATCGCGCCGCCGGCGGCGCCGTCGTAGCCGCCCGCGAACGGTGCGGCTCGGCGACTCGTGTCGCCCAGGTAGAGCTCGAATGCCTCAGGGTCCATGACCTGCCCGCAGTAGCGGGCAGCGCCAAGGGTAGTGACAGCGGCTCGGTGCTACTTGGGGTAGTACGGAAGGTCGCTGCGGCCCTTGTAGAGCGCGTCCTCGACCGCCTGATTCACGCTCGCGGCGTTGCGAAACCCGTAGCTGACCGTTGCTGTGGGCAAGGGGCCGTCAGTCAACTTCTTCGGCCTGATGACGATCAGCGCCGGCACCCGGGAGACCTCGGCTCCTTGGGTGATGCGCGAGTAGTCGACGATCCCGCTCGCTCGCGTCGTGAATACCGCGAGCTCGCTGCGACCGTCAAGCGTTTGCACGATCGACCTGACCCTCTTATCGTCGATGCCGCTGTTGCGAACGACGAGCAAAACGACGACCTTGCCGTCGTCATAGGCCTCGACAACGGCCTTGGGCAGTCCGGGCCCAGCCTTGAACTTGGCGCCGGGGGGTGCCACCGGGGCGACGGCACCACCGCTGGCGGGGGGCACGACTGCGCTGGGATCGGCCGCAACCCCGGCGGCCGGTTCTGCACCGGCCGCGATCACGGGGTCGGTCGTCGCCGGCGTTTCCGCCGGCGGATCTGAGCCACCGCTCATCCGTGTGATGAGCATGAAGCCGACCAGCAGCGCCAAGGCGCCGAGCGCAGCGGCCTGCATCACCGGGTTGTCGTTCAGCTTCGCTCTCATCGAAGTGCACCCGGAGATGAATAAGGCCCCAGCGTGCCGGTACCGATCTGCCTGCGAACCTGAGTGAACAGGTGGGTGCCTGCCGGCGCTACGACCAGCGCGCTACCGGACGATGGCTCCCAAGGCGATTGTGTTGGTTCACAATTTGACCGGCTGGCGTACACGCTCGAGCCTTTCACGAGGTTATCAACGGAGGACTACCCCCCATGTCGGCTTCACGGCCGCCAAGCTTGAGTGCCGAACCTCGCAAACCGGTCGCCTGAGCCCGCCCAGGAGTCGCTAAGCGCCCTGCGGGCGCCGCAGCGACAGCCCGAGCTCGCGCAGCTGGCGCTCGTCGACCGCGGCCGGAGCGCCCGTGAGCGGGTCGGCGCCAGACGCCGTCTTGGGGAAGGCGATCACCTCGCGGATCGAGTCGGCACGGATCAGGCGTTGGATGATGCGGTCGATGCCGTAGGCGATGCCGCCGTGCGGCGGGGCGCCGAAGCGAAGCGCCTCGAGTAGGAAGCCGAAGCGTTCGTTGGCTTCGGCGAGGTCGATTCCGATCACCCCGAGCGCCTGCTCCTGCAGCGCCGGGTCGGAGATTCGGATCGAGCCGCCGCCAAGCTCTTGGCCGTTCCAAACGACGTCATAGGCGAGCGCTCGTGCCTCGCCCGGGTTCTCGGGATCGAGCTCGCCGGCGGGCGCCGTGAACGGGTGATGAAGCGGATCCCAGCGTTGCTCGTCTGAGTTGAACTCGAACATCGGCCAGTCGACGACCCAGCAGAACGCCTCGGCGGCGGGATCGATCAGCCCGAACTGCTCGCCGAGGTCGCGGCGCAGCCCGTCGAGCACCGAGTTCGCCGTGCTCGGCTGATCGGCGACCAGCAGCAGCAGGTCTCCTTCCTCAGCCTCGAAGCGCTCATTGAGAGCCGCGAGCTCATCGGCTGAGAGGAACTTCGCCGTCGGCGAACGCCAGCCATCGCCCTCGTGAAAGGCCCAGACGAGGCCCTTGGCACCGAGCTCCTGGGCGCGGCCGATGTAGCCGTCCAAGGTCGACCGCGGGACCTCGCGGGCTCCCGCGTTGATTCCCTTGATCACCCCACCGCCCTCGATTACACCGCGAAACACCTTGAACTCGGTTGCCGCGAGCAGGTCGGTGAGCTCGACCAACTCGAGGCCGAAGCGCAGATCGGGCCGGTCGGTGCCGTAGCGGGCGAGGGCGTCGTCATAGCTGATCCGGCGCAGCGGCAACTCCAGCTCGGGCCCGCCGACGGCCTCGAAGACCGCGGCGAGCATGCGCTCATTGACCTCGATCACGTCCTCGAGCTCGACGAACGACATCTCTATGTCCAGTTGGGTGAAGTCGGTCTGGCGGTCGGCGCGCATGTCCTCGTCGCGAAAGCAGCGCACGATCTGGAAGTAGCGCTCGAACCCGGCCACCATCAGCAGCTGCTTGAACAGCTGCGGCGACTGCGGCAAGGCATAGAAGGTGCCGGCGGGCCGGCGGGCCGGGACGAGGAAGTCCCGCGCGCCCTCGGGCGTCGAGCGCGAGAGCATCGGCGTCTCGATGTCGAGGAAGCCCTCGGTCGTGAGGAAGTCGCGAATCGCGGCGCCGACGCGGGCGCGTAGCTCGATCGCGTCGCGCATGCGCTCACGCCGAAGGTCGAGGTAGCGGTACTTCAGCCGTGTCTCCTCCGAGACCTCTCCGGAAAAGCTCTCGATCTCGAACGGCGGCGTCGCCGCGTCGGCGAGCAGGGTGGCCTCGGCGATCCGGACCTCGAACTCGCCGGTGGTGAGCTCGGCGTTGATCGTGTCGGAATCGCGGCGGACGACTCGTCCGACGACGCTGAGGATGTCCTCGGCGCGCAGGCTGTGCGAGAGCTCGAATGCCTCGCCGGACTCGTCGGGGTGAAAGACTAGCTGGACGAGCCCGGTGCGATCGCGCAGGTCGACGAAGACGAGCCCGCCGTGGTCGCGGCGGCGATGGACCCAGCCTGAGAGGCGGACCTCGGACTCGACGCGGTCGGCGAGCACCTGACCCGACCAGGTGTCGCGATAGCGGTTGGCGCGAACCGCTGGGAACTCGGGAACGCTCATCAGCCCTCTCCCCCCTTCTCCGAAACCTCTTCGACCACCCGCGCGAGGTCGAGCTCGCGCTGCTCTCCGCTCTCCATGTCGCGCACGCTGGCGCCGCCCTCCTGCTCGAGGATCACCGTCCGGGTCGCGCCAACGCGGTCAGCCTGCTTCATCTGGCCCTTGATCGAGCGCCCGGCCTGGTCGAGCTCGGCGCGCAGGCCGGCGCCGCGCAGCTCGCGCACGATCGCGAAAGCGCGGTCGCGGCGCCCGTCGGGGGCGGTGACGAAGACGTCGATCGCAGGCGCAGGGCCGAGC
>JBKJXG010000257.1:0-5441 GCA_046716525.1 Solirubrobacterales bacterium | reverse complement strand
GGGGATGGCCGAGCAGGCGGCCAACGTCTTGCTGCCGACCGGCGGAGCCGGCGGTCTCGCCCTCGGCGCCTGGGCACTGCGGCGCATCGGCATGCCGGCGGAGCGAATCGGCCGGCGCACGGTTGCCTTCTTCCTGCTGACGAGCTCGGTCAACTTCCTCGCCGTCGTCCTCGCCGGCGTCTGCCTCGGGCTGGGGCTACTCGAGGGCGAGGTTGCGCTGGCCGCGGCATTGATTCCTGCGGCGCTGGCGGCGGCGGCGCTGGTGGCAATCGCCTTCGCCCCGCGCCTGCTCGAGGCCGCGCCCGGCGCTGGCGGCGGACGCCTTCGCACTGCGCTGACCCGCGGGCGCGGCTATCTCGCGGCGGGGATCCGCGACGCCCTCGGTTTGATCGCCGGCCGGCGGCCGCTGGTGGTCCTCGGCGCGATCGGTTACATGGCCCTCGACGTGCTCGCGCTCGCCACGGTCTTTGCGGCCTTTGGCGGCGGCGCGCCCGAGTTGGCGGTTTTCGTGCTCGCCTATGCGGTCGGGCAGCTCGGTGGACTGCTGCCGCTGCCTGGAGGAATCGGCGGCACCGACGGCGGCCTGATCCTCGCCTTCAGCCTTCTCGGGACGCCGGTCGCCGTCGCGGCGGCCGCCGTGCTCGGCTACCGCGCGTTCCAGCTCGGTGTCCCAGCGGTGCTCGGCCTCACCGCGTACGCCCGGCTACGGCGGACGTTGAGCGACGGGGGGAGCGCGAGCGAGTACGAGACGACCGCCGGCGTTGCGGACGGCGGTTGCGGGCCGCAACTCGGGCTCGAGCCGGCGTAGTTACTCGTCGGAGTCGGCTGGGGCGTCCGCGGGCGGGGTCGAGTCGGCAGGCGGTGGCGCCGCGCTTTCGGCTGCCTCGAGGGCGATCTGGTCGGCTTCCGCTGCGACGTCACCGGCGACTACGGTCGACTCGACCACGAGCGCGACGGCGCTGACGCAGTCGTCGTCTTTGATGTTCATCACCCTGACGCCTTGAGTCGCACGGCCCATTTGCGTGATGCCGCCGGCGCGGGTGCGCTGGACCATGCCGTTCTGAGAGATGAAGAGCAGATCCTGGTGCTCGCGGACGATCAGCGCGCCGGCGAGCCCGCCCTTCTTCGCCGTCATCTTGATCGTCAGGACGCCCTTGGTCCCGCGACCCTTGATCGGGTACTCCGCGACCGCCGTGCGTTTGCCGTAGCCGTTCTCGGTGACCACGAAGAGCTCGGAGTCGTCGCGCGCAACGTCCATCGCCAGCACCCGGTTCGCGGTTCCGCCGACCTTGGCCGAGACGTTCATTCCCTTGACCCCGGACGTGTCGCGGCCCATCGAGCGCACCTTGCTTTCGTTGAAGCGCGAAGCATGTCCCGACTTCGAGACCAAGAGCAGGTCGTCCTCGCCGGTGGTCAGGCGGACCTGGACGAGCTCGTCGCCGTCGCGGACCTTGATCGCGATGATCCCGTTGGCGCGGATCGGGGTGTTGTAGGCGAGGAACTCGGTCTTCTTGACGAGACCCTTGGCCGTGGCAAAAGCAAGGAACTTGGCTTCCTTGAAGTCTCGCGTCGGGATCACCGCCATCACCTTCTCGCCGTCGGTGAGCGGCAGGACGTTGACCAGTGCCCTCCCCTTCGCCGTGCGCGAGCCCTCGGGAAGCTCCCAGACCTTGAGCCGGTAGACCTTGCCGCGGTTGGTGAAGAAGAGCAGGAAGTCGTGGGTCGAGCAGATGTGCAGGTGCTCGATGTAGTCGCCCTCCTTCATCTCCATGCCCATTACGCCGACGCCGCCGCGGTGCTGCTGGCGGTAGGTGACCAGCGGCAGGCGCTTGACATAGCCCGAATGCGTCAGCGAGATCACCATCTGCTGGTCGGCGATCATGTCCTCGATGTTCATGTCGCCCTCGAAGTGGGTGAGCTCGGTTCGGCGCTCGTCGCCATAGCGGTCGTTGATCTCGTCGAGCGTCTCGACGATGATCGCGTCGATGCGCGAGGGGTCGCCGAGGATCGCTCGCAGCTCCGCGATCTTGTCGACGAGCTCCGTGTGCTCCTCGCGCACCTTGTCGGACTCGAGCGCAGTGAGGCGAGCGAGGCGCATGTCGAGGATCGCCTGCGCTTGCAGCTCGGAGAGCTCGAACCTCTCCATGAGACCGTCGCGGGCCTTGTCGGTGTCGGCCGAACCGCGGATCAGCTCGATCACCGCGTCGAGGTTGTCGAGCGCGATCAGCAGTCCTTCGAGGATGTGGGCGCGAGCCTCGGCGCGGCGTAGCTCGTATTGCGTGCGCCGGGTGACGACTTGGCGCTGGTGGGCGACGTAGTGGAGGATCAGCTCCTTCAGCGACAGCGTCTTCGGCACGCCGTCGACGAGGGCGACCATGTTGACCCCGAAGCTGTTCTGCATCGACGTGTGCTTGTAGAGCTGGTTGAGCACGACCTCGGGTGGATCGCCGCCGCGCTTGAGCTCGATCACCAGGCGCATGCCCGAACGGTCGGACTCGTCGCGCAGGTCAGAGATCCCGTTGATCTTCTTCTCGCGGACGAGGTCGGCGATCTTGGTGATGACACCGCCGTCGCCACCCTTTCGCACGGTGAACGGGAGCTCGGAGACGATGATCGATTCACGTCCGCCCTTGAGCGGCTCGATGTGACAGCGGGCGCGAACCTTGATCGAACCGCGACCGGAGGCATAGGCGTCGCGGATGCCCTCCATGCTCATCAGACCGCCGCCCGGGAAGTCGGGGCCCTTGATGTGCTGCATCAGGCCGGCGAGGTCGATGTCGGGATTCTCGAGATAGGCCTTGACTGCGCCGATCGACTCGCTCAGGTTGTGCGGTGGGATGTTCGTCGCCATGCCGACGGCGATCCCGGATGAGCCGTTGACGAGCAGGTTGGGAAAGCGGGCGGGCAGCACCAGCGGCTCGGACTGCGACTCGTCGTAGTTGGGCCCGAAGTCGACGGTCTCGGCGTCGATGTCACGCAGCATCTCGGTCGCGAGGCGCTCGAGGCGGGCCTCGGTGTATCTCATCGCGGCGGCGAAGTCGCCGTCGATCGAGCCAAAGTTGCCCTGGCCGTCGACGAGCGGATAGCGCAGCGAGAACTCCTGCGCCATACGCACCAGCGTGTCGTAAATCGCCGAGTCGCCGTGGGGGTGGTACTTGCCCATCACCTCGCCGACGATGAAGGCGCACTTGCGGTAGGGCCGGTTGGGCTGCAGCCCAAGATCGTGCATCGCGTAGAGCACGCGTCGGTGAACCGGCTTGAACCCGTCGCGAACGTCGGGCAACGCTCGACCGACGATCACGCTCATCGCGTAATCGAGATAGGAGCTGCGCATCTCCTGCGTCAGCTCGCGCTCCTCGATCCGCCCGGTCAGGGCATCGAGGCCGCCATCAGACATCGAGGAACCTCACTTCCTTGGCGTGGCGCTCGATGAACTCCTTGCGCGGCTCGACTTTGTCGCCCATGAGCTCGCTGAAGATGCGGTCGGCGAGCGCCGCGTCGTCGATCGTCACCCGCTGCAGGGTGCGCGAGCTCGGGTTCATCGTCGTCTCGGCGAGCTGGTCGGCGTTCATCTCGCCGAGGCCCTTGAAGCGCTGCATGCCGACGCCGTGGCGCGCCATCGCCAGCACGGTCCGGCGCAGTTGGCCAAACGACTCCGCGACTTCTTGCTTGCCACTGAGCGAGATCGTGAACGGCGGCGTTCCGACCTGCTTCAGCAGATCGGCGTGGACCTCGACCAGGTGGCGGTAGTCGTTGGACTCGAATAGCGCAGTGCTGAGGCCACGCGTCTGAGCCAGTCCGTCGCTGCGATGAATCGACTTGATCGTGATCTGCTCGTCGGAAACGTCGATGACCTCGGTGTCGAAGGGCTCTCCCTCGGGGTCCTCACCCGAGAGCAGCTCCTTGACGCCGGCGACGGTCGCCACGCCCGCGTCGAGGATCTGCGACTCACCGAGGAAATCGACCGCGTCGTGACCGTAGGCGGCTTGCAGCGAGTCGGCCCAGCCCTCGTACTCCTTGAAACGGCGGTTGAAGCGCTGCCAGCGAGCGGCGGTGAGATTGTGGGCGACGCCGTTGACGTCGAGCAACTCGAACTGCTCGAGCTTGTCGCGCAGGATCAGCTCTTCGAGCTCGGACTCCTTCTCGATGTAGGTCTCCTGCTTGCCGACCTTGATCTTGTAGAGCGGCGGCTTGGCGATGTAGACATAGCCGGCCTCGATCAGGTCGGGAAGCTCGCGGTAGAGGAAGGTCAGCACCAGGGTGCGGATGTGGGCACCGTCGACGTCGGCATCCGTCATCACGATGATCTTGTGGTAACGCGCGTTCTCGCGGCTGTAGTCCTCCCCGATCCCGGTCCCGATCGCTGTGATCATCGCCTGGATCATCTCGTTCGAGAGAACCTTGTCGATGCGGCTCTTTTCGACGTTGAGGATCTTGCCTCGCAAGGGCAAGACGGCCTGGGTGTTGCGATCTCGCCCCTGCTTGGCCGAGCCGCCGGCGGAGTCGCCCTCGACGATGAAGATCTCGGCAAGCGAGGGGTCGCGCACAGTGCAGTCGGCGAGCTTGCCGGGAAGGGTCGAGTTCTCCAGCGCCGACTTGCGCCGGGTCAGATCGCGGGCCTTGCGTGCCGCGTGCCGGGCTCGGGCGGCGTCGACCGACTTGGCGACGATACGACGGGCCTCGCTTGGGTTCTCCTCGAGGAACTCGCTGAGCAAGCGGTTGACGGTCTCCTTGACCAGGCCCTCGACGGGTGGATTACCGAGCTTCGTCTTCGTCTGACCCTCGAACTGCGGATCGGCCAGCTTGACCGAGATCACCGCGGTCAGTCCCTCGCGGACGTCCTCGCCGCTGAGATTCTCGTCCTTTTCCTTGAGCACGCCCTTGCCGCGGGCGTAGGCGTTGAGCGTCCGCGTCAGCGCCGAGCGAAAACCGGAGAGGTGGGAGCCGCCCTCATGCGTGTTGATGTTGTTGGCGAACGAGAACACCGACTCCTGGTAGGAGGAGTTCCACTGCATTGCGACCTCGACCGCGCCATCTGAGTTCTCGTGCTCGAAGAAGACCGTCTTCTTGTGCATCGGGTCCTTGTTGGCGTTGAGGTGCTTGACGAAGTCGACGATGCCACCGTCATACTGGAAGCTGTCGCGCTGGCCGGCACCGCGCTCGTCGATGATCTCGATCCGCAGGCCGCGGGTGAGAAAGGCGGTCTCGCGCATCCGCTCGGCGAGCGTCGCATAGTCGAGATCGAGCGTCTCGAAGACCTCGGCGTCGGGAAGGAAGGTGATCGTGGTGCCGCTGCCATCGACCTTCTCGCCGCGTTCGAGATCGCCCTGGGGCTCGCCGCGCGCGAAGTCCTCGCGCCACATGTAGCCGTCGCGGTGGATCTCGAGGTGAAGACGCTCGGAGAGCGCGTTGACGACGGACACGCCGACGCCGTGCAGGCC
>JBKJXG010000256.1:0-3513 GCA_046716525.1 Solirubrobacterales bacterium | reverse complement strand
CTCGACGATGGGCAGGCGCTGTGGGGATGCGCGTCCGGCTATGCGGGCGACGATCCGCGCTCAATTCGCGGCGGGCCGGTGCCGCTCGGGATCGGCTGCAACATGAAGGCCGGAGCGAGTGGGGGTGGTTGGCTCAATGGCAGTGGCCAGCTCGTCTCGCTGACGAGCTTCGGCTACGGCATGCATCCAGAGCTCATCTATGGGCCGTACCTGACCAGCAAGGCGACGAAGCTCGTCGCCCGCGTCGGCCAGTAGCCCGGTTACCCTTTTCGGGATGGCAATAGCGACACGAACGGTGATCGAAGCTTGTGAGAGCGCCAAGAGCGCCGCACGGGCGCTGGCGACTGCCCCGACCACGACGAAGGACGGCGCGCTGGCACGCCTCGCCGAGTTGCTCGAAGAGCGCAAGGACGAGGTGCTCGAGGCCAACGAGGCAGACCTCGCCGACGAGCGGGCGATCGAGCTCTCAGACGCGTTGCGCGACCGCCTCGCGCTCGACTCGAGTCGCATCGCGGCGATGGCCGAGGGCGTTCGCGCGATCATCGCCCTCGACGATCCGATCGGCGAGGAGCTCGAGCGCCGCACGCTCGACAACGGCCTCGATCTGAGCAAGGTGCGGGTGCCTTTGGGCGTCGTCGCGGTGATCTACGAGGCGCGGCCGAACGTCACCGTCGATTGTGCCGCGCTGTGTCTGAAGAGCGGCAACTCGATCGTGTTGCGGGGCTCGAGCTACGCCCAGCGCTCCAACGCTGCCTTGGCCGCGCTCGTGCGCGAGGCCGTGGTCGATTCGGGGTTGCCCGAGGGCGCGGTCGAGCTACTGGCCGGCGAGCGCTCCGAGCTCGAGCAGCTGGCTACCGCTGAAGGCTTGGTTGAGCTCGTCATACCGCGCGGCGGGGAAGGACTTAAGAACGCGCTGAAGGCGGTCGCCACGGTCCCGGTGCTGTATGCGGCCGGCGGCAACTGCCACGTCTACGTCGACGTTTCGGCCGACCTCGATATGGCGCGGCGGATCGCCTACGACGCCAAGGTTGATCGGCCCGGTGTCTGCAACGCGGCCGAGACCTTGCTCGTCAACGCCGAGATCGCCGCCGAGTTCCTGCCCAGCGCGCTTGACGACCTGCACGACGCCGGTGTCGAGCTGGTCGGTGACTCGCGCTCCCGCGCCGCCGCCGGCGAAACGCCGGTCGGCGTAGCCACCGACACCGATTGGGATACCGAGTACCACGGCCTGAAGCTGGTGGTGGGAGTGGTCGACTCGCTTGCCGATGCGATCGCGCACGTCAACAGGCACACCACTGGCCACACGGAAGCGATCGTGACCGGCTCGGAGGAGGCTGCGGACGAGTTCACCGATGCGGTCGATGCGGCGGTTGTGTTCGTCAACGCCTCGACGCGGTTCACCGACGGCTTCGTCTTCGGCATGGGCGCGGAGATCGGCAACTCGACCCAGAAGCTTCATGCTCGCGGCCCGATCGGTCTGCGCGAGCTGACCACGACCAAGTACGTGGTCCGCGGCAGCGGACAGGTTCGGGGGTAGGCGTTTCCGGCCTGGGCGTACTCGGTGGCGCGTTCAACCCGCCCCATATCGGCCACCTCGTGCTGGCTCAAGAGGCTGCTTCCCAGCTTGGCCTCGAACAGGTCCTGCTGGTGCCGACGGGCGAGGCGCCGCACAAGCAAATCGACCCTGAGCCTGGCGCTTCTGTTCGACTCGAGCTTGCCCGGCTTGCGGCGCAGGGCGACGAGCTGCTCGAGGTCAGCGACGTCGAGGTCGTTCGCGCGGGGCCGTCGTACACGTCGCATACGCTTGAGCAGTTGAGCGACGAGCATGCCGGTGACGATCTCTACTTCCTCATGGGGGCCGACGTAGCTGCCCAGCTCGAGGCTTGGCACGAGCCCGCTCGCGTGCTCGAGCTCGCGCGGTTGGCAATCGCCGCGCGCCCCGGCACGGTGCTCGATGAGGCCGAGGCTGCGCTGGAGCGTCTCGATGCCGGCGAGCGCGCGGAGTTCATCGAGATGCCGGAGGTCGGCGTCTCGTCGACAGCCGTTCGCCGGCGGATCGCCCAGGGGCAGCCGGTCAGGTATCTCGTTCCCGACGCCGTGGCGGCGATGATCGCCGAGCGTGGGCTCTACCGCGAGGCGGTCGCAGCGTGAGCGCGGCAGGGCAGGGGGCGAAGCGCGGGGCAGCGGTCGCCGAGCGCCGCAGCGACGAGCCCGGCTCTTCGCCAACGCTCGCGCGCCGGATCGCGACGATCGTCGACGACAAGAAGGGCGAGGAGATCGTCGCGCTCGATGTGCGCGAGCTCGTCGGCTACACCGATTACCTGGTGATCGCGACGGCGCGTAACGAGCGCCAGGCCAAGGCGATCCATGACGAAGTTCAGCTCAAGCTCAAGCAGGAGGACCATCTGCTGCCGGCCCGGTCGGAGGGCGTCGGCGAGGCGCGCTGGGTGCTGCTCGACTATCTCGATTGCGTGCTGCACCTGCTGGTGCCCGAGATGCGCGAGCGCTACCGGCTCGAGCGCCTCTGGGGCGAAGGCGAGCGGCTCGAGCTCGGGCTCGAGGGCGAGGCTGAGCGGTAGCGGGCGCCCACCGGCGGTTCTGCGGTCGTCCGTCCGACGCCGGTCCTAGCTTTTGTCCCGCGTGAGCCGCCGGTTCAAACGATCGCTGATCGGCTACAGCCCGAAACAGGTCGACCAAGTGCTTGCCGCTCAGGACGCGGTGATCGAGCAGGCCGCTTCGTCGTTTGCGGCGCAGGCAGCCGTGCTTTCGGCCACGGCTGAGGAGGTCGAGCGCAGTCAGGCGCGCATCGAGCAGCTGGAGCTGGTCTGTGAGCACCTGGCGGACAAGGTCGTCGAGCGCGAGCGCGAGTTGGACGCGGTGAGCCGTGAGCTCGCTGCACTTCGCGGCGAGGGCGAGCGGCGCCTCGATGCTCTGACCCTGCTGGCGGAGGAGCTGGAGATGGTTCGGCGTCAGGCTCGCGGTCAGGCGACGCGGATCCGCGTGCAGGCGCTGCGCGAGGCGGCGGAGCTGAGCGAGCTGATCACCGAGGCGACCCAGCATCCGGTCGAGTCGCGGGCGCGGATGCTGGATGCGATTCAGGACGCGATCACGAGACTGGGGGAGCAGTGGGAGGCGCCGATCGAGCCGGCTGAGGGGCTCGGCGCCGCGCCGCCGCTCGCATCGGACCTCTACGAGGGAACGATCGAGGTCGAGGTTGGCCCGCTCGACGATTTCTCTCAGCTCGTCGGTTTCGAGGACGCGGCCGGAGCGATCGCAGCCACCTCGGAGATCTCGGTCAAGCGGTTCGCTGCCGGTCGGGCGACGCTCGCGATTCAGCTGAACGAGCCGATCGAGTTGCTGCGCGAGCTCGAAGAGCGTGCCCCCTTCGAGTTTCGGGTTCGCGATCAGCGCTTCGATCGCCTCATCCTGGACGTCGGCGCGCGATAGGCGGCGCCGGGCGGCGTCATCGGTCGCCGACGCGCGAGAGGCGGCGCCGGGCGGCGTCATCGGTCG
>JBKJXG010000255.1:0-8836 GCA_046716525.1 Solirubrobacterales bacterium | reverse complement strand
GGCCCCGGGTACGCGGGGGCGGCCCCCCCCCCCCCCGCCGGTGACGCGGCTCGCCCTCTGGCTCGCCTCGCAGGAGTGCACGATCGAGATCTCGAAGGCGCGCAAAGAGCTCGGCTACGAGCCGATCAAGACCCGCGATCAGGGCATGGCCGAGCTGCGTCAAGCCTGAGAGGGGCGGGTGCGCCGGACGATCACTGCGGCGGCGCCCCGCTCACGCTGCGCCCGATGACGAGCGAGCTCACGGCGCCGGTTGAAGCCTGGCGCTCCTCGGGCGAGCTGGATCGCTTCCGAGGGCACTCGATCCAAGTGCGAAGCGTCGCGGGCCGCGATCCGCTCCTCGTGTGTCTCCACGGCTTCCCGTCGAGCTCCTACGACTTCCGGCACCTGCTCCCGTTGCTCGGCGACAGCGCCTCGCTCGCTTTCGACTTCCTCGGGTTCGGCCTCTCCGATAAACCGCGACAGCACCGTTACAGCCTCTTCTGGCAGGCGGACCTGGTCGAGGAGCTCACGCGCCGCCGCTTCCCCGGCCGCAAGGTGTTCCTGGTCGCCCACGACATGGGGACCTCGGTGGCGACCGAGCTGATGGCCCGCGAGATCGATGGCAAGACGACCCTGCCGATCTCGGGAGCGCTGCTGTTCAACGGCAGCGTCGTTCTCGACCAGGCCCAGCTGACGCTCGCGCAACGCCTGCTGCAGTCGCGGCTGGGTGGCGTCGCCGCGAAGCTCTCCAACCGGCGCTTCTTTCGGCAGCAGTTCGGCTCGCTGTTCTCGGCGGACCATCCGCTCAGCGACGAGGAGGCCGAGGACCAGTGGTCGCTGGTTTGCCACAACGGGGGCCGCACCCTCGGGCACGCGCTGATCCACTACCTCGGCGAACGCGTCAGGTACGCGGATCGCTGGCACGGCGCGATCCGCGACTGGCCCGGAGCCCTGAGCCTGGCGTGGGGAATGCGCGATCCGGTTGCCACCCCCGACGTGCTCGAGGCGTTGCGCAAGCTGCGACCCGGTGTCGCGGTCGAGGAGCTGAAGGAGCTGGGGCACTACCCGCAGCTCGAGGACCCGACCGCGATCGCGGCGGCGGTTCACGCAGCCGTTGATCGCGCCGCTCGTGACGGCTGACCACGCGCGTCGTCCGCTCTCTCGTGGGATGCTGGAGGCAATGAACGTCGACGCCATCGTCGGAGGCCGGCGACTCGGAGCGTTGCTCGTCGGCCTGGCGACCCTCGCCATCGGCGTCATTCTGAGCGCGAGCGCCGGAGCGAGACCGGTGAGCGCCGACCGTGACGGGCGCCCGAACATCCTCGTAGTGATGACCGACGACATGGCGGCGGCCGACGTCGCATTGATGCCGAACGTCAGGAAGCTGGCCGAGAAGGGCACTAGCTTCGCCAACGCGATCGACTCCTTCCCGCTCTGCTGCCCCGCGCGGGCCACTTTCATCACCGGCCAGTACGCGCACAACCACGGCGTCAAGGGCAACTTCCATCCCTACGGCTGGTACGGGATGAAGCACCGCAAGAACATCCTCCCGGCCTGGCTTCAGGACGCCGGCTACCGGACCGCGCTGATCGGCAAGTGGCTGAACGGATACGGCGCGGTCGACGCCCACGGCGAGGTCCCGGCCGGGTTCGACATCTGGCGCGGCCTGCTCGATGTCTCCGCCTACGACTACTTCAACTTCGTCATGAACAAGGACGGCAAGCTGCGCAGCTGGGGCGACGCCGACTTCGCCCGCAAGCTGGTCGAGTTCGCGAACATCGAGGTGATTCCGGGGCCGCAGACGCTGCAGACGGTCTTCGCCAAGCTCGAGGAGGTCTTCGGGCCCGGCCCATACAGCTACTGGGGCACCGAGGAGGCGGAGGACTACTCGCCGGACGTGACCGGCAAGATCACCGAGAACCTGGTCAAGGCCGAGGCCCGGGAGGAAGAGCCGTTCTTCATCTGGTGGTCAGTCGCGGCGCCGCATCGCGAGGATGTCTCGACGCTCCTGATGGGCCGCCCCGGACCCGATCCGCGGGCGGCGCCCCGCTACGCGGAGAAGAGCAAGGGTTACACGCTGCCGCAGCCGCCGAGCTTCAACGAGGCCGATTTCTCCGACAAGCCCTCGAACATGCGCGAGGAGGCGCCGCCGCTGAGCGAGGCCCAGGTCGCCCAGCTGCAGCTCGACTACGAGGGCCGGGCGGGCTCGTTGCTCGCCGTCGACGACCACGTCGGCAAGCTGGTCAAGGTCCTGCGCTCGACCCACCAGCTGAAGAACACGATGATCGTCTTCCTCTCCGACAACGGCTGGATGCAGGGTGAGCACCGGATCCCGGGCGACAAGTTCCTCCCCTACGAGGAGTCGCTGCAGGTGCCTCTGATCATCCGCGGCCCCGGCGTGCCCGCCGATGCCACCGTCAAGGGGCAGGTCTCGAACATCGACTTCGCCCCGACTCTGCTCGACGTCGCCGAGGCGACCCCCGGTCGGACGATGGACGGCGTCTCGCTGATGCCGACGATCCGCGATCCCAAGCGCCGCCCCGACCGCGCGCTCGAGATCGAGGCGCTGGCACCGCTGTTCGTCGGCGACATCCCGGTCAACGGCTGGGACCAGCCCTATACGGGGGTGCGCACCGACCGCTTCACCTACGTGGTCTGGACCGAGACTGGCGAGCAGGAGCTCTACGACCGGCGCACCGACCCGCATCAGCTGGCCAGCGTCGCCGGCGACCCCGCCTACGCGACGATCAAGGCGCAGCTTGCGAGGAAGCTGGCGAAGCTCGCCGACTGCAGGGGAGAGGCCTGCAACGTGAAGCCGTGAGGGCGCGATGAGCCCCCGCCCGCCCAACCTGCTGCTGCTGATCACCGACCAGCAGCGCCGCCCGCGCCACTGGCCCGACGATCCGGGCTGGCTGCGAGAGCTGATGCCCAACGATGCCGAGCTCGCTCGCACCGGGCTCAGCTTCGACAACGCCTTCTGCAACGCGGCGATGTGCTCGCCGTCGCGCGCGACGCTGCTCACCGGGCGCTATCCGGCCGAGCACGGCGTCGGGCTGACGCTCACAGCCGCGGATCTGCGGCCCGACCCGCGCAACGCCCCCTCGGTCGCGGCGGCGATGGCCGAGATCCTGCGACGGCGCGAGGCTCCGGTTCGTCGCACGCTGACGCAGTTCGCCCGCGGGGCGCTACGCCTCGGTCCGAGCTCGGGCGGCGAGGCCGAGCTGCCGGTCGGGCCCCCCGGCCTCGGGATGCTGTTGCGCGAGGCCGGCTACGAGGTCGCCTACAAGGGCAAGTGGCACCTCACGCACCCTTCCGGTGGCCAAGGGGCGATGTTCGGCGGCTGGAGTCCTGCCGACGCTGAGCGGCTGCGCCGCGACTTCGGCTTCGCCGACTGGGAGCCGCCGGACGCCGGCGAGAACGCAAAGGCCGAGCACTTTGGCGGCGGCAACGCCGGCGAGGGGGAGGGCTGGGACGAGGTCTACACGCGCCAGATCGAGCACTGGCTCGGGGCGGACGATCTGCCCGAGCCGTTCTGCGTGGTCGCCTCGCTCGTCAACCCCCACGACGTGCTCGGTTATCCCGCCTCTCACGTCGCCGGCGGCTATTCGAACGAGGCGTTTCGCGACCTCGGCGTCGGTCTGCCGCCGACGGTCGACGAGAACCTGCGCGGCAAGCCGTCGGTCCACGCGCTGATGCGGATGGGAATGAACGCCTACATGGGCCCGCTTCGCAACCGCCGCGAGCAGCTCGACTACGTCAACTTCTACGCCTACCTGCACCGGCTCGTCGACGAGAAGATCGGGCGCATCCTCGGTGCGCTCGGCGATGCCGGCGACCCCGGCTCGCTGCGCTCGCGAAGGGTGATCGTCCGCTGTGCCGACCACGGCGAGATGGGGCTGTCACACGGAGGGTTGCGCCAGAAGATGTTCAACACCTATGAGGAGACGATCAACGTCCCGCTCGTCATCTCCAACCCGACCCTGTTCCCCGAGCCGGCCGAGACGGATGCTCTCGCCTCGCTGGTCGACGTCGTGCCGACGCTGATGGCAATGGCCGGCGGCGAGCCTCCGGATGACTTGCGAGGCCGCGACCTGAGCCCGATTCTCGCGCAAGCGGCCAGCCCCGAGCGCGAGCGCGCGGCGAGCGCCCCGGTCGACTTTGGCCCCGTCCTCGAGCACCCGCAGCCGGCGCCCACGGTTCAGGACTCAATTCACTTCACCTACGACGACCACCAGGCCGGCACCGCGATGCAGGAAGCGCCGGGACAGCCGAACCGGGTGCGCGCGATCCGCACCGCGACCCACAAATACGGCTGGTACTACGACCCGACGGGTCCGGCGGCGTCCGAGTACGAGATGTACGACCTCGAGCGCGACCCGATCGAGGCTGAGAACCTCGTCGCCGTCGAATCGGGCAAGGCCCGTGTTGCGGCCGATCGTCAGGTCCGCGAAGAGCTGGGCGAGCGCCTCGCCGACGCGATGCGCGATGCTCGCACGGATCCTGGGGTGAGGCCCGCGTCAGCTGCGTAGACGCGATGAACCGGGGCTAACGAGCCGCGGGCTGCTACCTGCGAGCGTGAGCCGCCTTCTGCAGGGCCGCGAAGATCGGAGTGGGCGAGAGGTCAGCGTTCAGGACGTTGAAGTGGCCCGTGAGCTCCCAGTTGACCAGCAGCAGAGGGTCGGTCAGCAGGCGGTAGAAGATCACAGTCGAGGCGCCCTCTTTCCGCAGCGCCTTGAACGCCTGAGCCGAGACAGTTGCCTGGTTGGAAAAGTACGCGCCGTGGAAGCCGAGCTCGGTGACGTAGACCTTTGCCTTGCCCCCGGCGGCCTTGGCCTTGCGGTACTGAGCGAGCGCGTCGGCGACCCCGGCCTTGCGGCTGTAGGTAAAGACGTTGATCCCGACCCCAACGGAGTTCGGCAGCGCTCGGTAAAGCTGGGTCTGGTAGCGGGCGGCTCCCGGCATCGTCGGCGAGACGCCGGGACCGATGATGCGAACGCCCGGAAGGGCCGCGGCCGCTGTCTGCACGACGGCGACCGTTTGCTCGACCGACAGATTTCCGCCGATGTTCGCGAGGTTCGACTCATTCCACGCTTGGACCGCCCACACGTCGGGGTAGCGAGCATGCAGCTCGCGCAGGAAGGCATCCCACTCGCCCAGGTCGGGGGCCACGGTCCCGGTGACCGTGAGCAGTATGCGCTGGCCGCTCGCGCGGGCCGCGTTCACGGCCTCGTCGATCTGTCCCCAGCCGTTGATTCCAACCCCAGTCCAGTAGACAGGAATGCGCGCGACCTGCGAAGTGCCTGCGACCGCGGGAGCGCCCAGGGCGAGACGCGGTGGGTCATCGGTGAACCCGATCAGCGTTGGCTCGGCCTTTTTCTTGGCAGCCTCGCCCCCGCCCGCCAGCGCCTGGGAGGGAAGGGCGATCAGCGCCGCGAGCAAGAAGAGAACGAAGAGTGGTGAGCGTGTCCTGGGCATGATGCGGGTTTCATCGGTGACGGCGCCTCATCACTCGACGGTGACTCGATCCCACTGGACGAAAGTTGATCTGCTGGGCGTGATCATGCGTCTCGACCGGCCCCGCTCAGCTCGCCTCGATCACGCTACGCTCGGCGCGGTGGCCAAGGGGGCCGTCCACCACCGCACCAACATCGTCGGGGAATCGGCAGGGCCCGATTGCAACCGCCACTAAGGAGAGCGCATGAACGACTACCCGGTGACCTTCGCGGTCGAGTACCCCGACCGTCAGCTCGACCGTCTGAGCAGCTTCTTTCGCATCTTCACCTTGATCCCGATAGCCATCGTCCTCAGCGCGATCGTCGGTTTCTCGACCAACTACAGCGGCGCCGGCGACACCACTGTGACGATCGCCGTCGGTGGCATCGGGCTGCTCTTCCTCCCGGTGTTGCTGATGATCCTCTTCCGCAAGAAGTATCCGCGCTGGTGGTTCGACTGGAACCTCGAGCTGCAGCGCTTTGCCAGCCGCGTTGGCATCTACGCCCTACTCATGGACGATCGCTACCCGTCCACCGACGATCATCAGGGTGTGCGACTCGACTACCGCTATCCAGACGCCGAGCGCGAGCTGGGACGGGGGATGCCGCTCGTCAAATGGCTACTGGCGATCCCTCACTACGTTGTTCTCGCCTTCCTCGCCCTCGGCGTCTTCTTCGCCGCGATCATCGCCTGGTTTGCGATTCTGTTCACCGGTCGCTACCCGCGGGGACTCTTCGACTACATCGAGGGAGTTCTGCGCTGGCACAATCGAGTCGTCGGCTACGCCTTCTCTCTGGTCACCGACCGCTACCCGCCGTTCCGACTGAGTGCCTGAGAGAGGCGTCGGCTCGGGCCGCGACACCACACCGGCGTCCGGGTTTCTGGCGCGCGTGGCGCGCACGCTGTCCGCGCATTGGAAGCGCAGCCTCGCGGCGGCGGTCGGCGTTTTGGTGCTGTTGGTCCTTGCGGCCAGCGCCGCGGAGCCGGCCAGCGACGACTTCTCGCTCCCGGGGGCCGAGTCGCAGGAGGCGATTGATCTCTTCCAGGCGCACTCACCGGCGTTCGGCGGAGCGGATTCGACCCTTGTCTTCACGGTCGACGAGGGCAAGGTCTCCGATCCGGAGCCTCGGGAGGCGATCGAGGGCGCGCTGGCGGAGGTGGGCGAGCTCGAGGGGGTCGAACTGGTCACGAGTCCGTTCGGGCCCGGCGGGCAGGTGTCTGAGGACGAGCGCCTGGCGGCGGTTGACGTGCGCTACTCCACCGAGCCCGGCGAAATCGAGAAGGAGGACGGCGAGGCGCTGATCGCGGCCGGCGAGACCGCCGAGCCGGAGGTTCAGGTCGAGGCGCGCGGCATTTTGATCGATCTCGCGGTAGAGCAGGAGGCCCCGATCGGCGAGCTCATCGGCGTGCTCGTTGCGATCGTCCTGCTGACCGTGCTGTTTCGCTCCGGGTGGGCAATGGCCGCGACACTCATCGGCGCGCTCGTCGGCGTCGCGGCGGGCCAGATCCTGCTCGCCGTGCTTGCCGATCCGCTCGGCCTGCCCACGTTTGCGGCAGTGATCGCGACGATGCTCGGCCTCGGAGCCGGGATCGACTATTCGCTGCTGATCGTCGGGCGCTACCGCGAGCAGCGAGCGGCGGGCGACAGCCTGCAGGCCGCGGCGGGGCGCGCGGCGGCGACCTCCGGCGCGGCTGTGGTGGCAGCGGGCCTGATCGTGATGGTGGCGATCGCGGGGCTGCTGGTGGTCGGCGTCCCGTATGTCGGCAAGATGGGCTTTGGCGCGGCGATCGCGATCGCCGCGGTGGTCGTCTCGGCGTTGACGATTCTTCCGATCATGATGGGCGCCTTCGGGCGCAGGCTGGTGCCGAAGCAGCCGGAGCACGTGCAGGCCTCGGCGGCCTTCACGCGCTGGGGCGAGATCGTCACCGGCCGGCCGTGGGCGGCGATCGCCGCCGGCGTCGCCCTGCTGCTGGTCTTCGCGTTCCCGGTCACCCAGATGCGGATCGGCCAGCCCGACGACGGCAACCAGCCCGAGTCGCGCACGCAGCGCATCGCCTACGACCAGCTGACCGCGGCGTTCGGCCCCGGATCCAACGGCCCGTTCTTGCTCGCCGTCGACACACCCAAGGGTGCGCCGGAGACCGAGCAGCAGCTGAGCGCGCTCCAGCAGGCGGTCGCCGACACGCCCGGCATCGCCTCCGTGCCTCCGGCAGCACCGAGCGAGGACGGCGAGATGGCGACGATCTTCGCCATCCCGACCACGGCGCCCCAAGACGCCGCGACCTCCGACCTGCTCGAGCGCCTGCGCGAGGATGTCATCCCCGAAGCGACCGCCGACACCCCGCTGGAGGTCTACGTGGGCGGAAACGTAGCCGTCTTCGAAGACACCTCGAACAAGGTCGCCAGCCGCCTACCGCTGTTCATCGCGGTCGTCATCGGCCTTTCGGTGCTGCTGCTGGTGATGGCGTTTCGTTCGCTGTGGATCCCGCTCGTCTCCGCGCTCTTCAACCTGCTGTCGGTCGCGGCCGCCTACGGCGTGGTGGTGGCGGTGTTCCAGGAGGGCTTCGGCGCGAGCCTGATCGGCGCCGACTCGGGCATCCCGATCATCTCGTTCCTGCCGGTGATGCTGTTCGCGATCCTGTTCGGGCTCAGCATGGACTACAACGTGTTCCTGCTCAGCCGGATCCACGAGGCCTACAACGAGGGAGACCGGCCTCGCGAGAGCGTGATTCACGGCATGGGCCGCATCGGCAAGGTCGTCGTCTTCGCCGGCCTGATCATGTCCGCCGTCTTTCTCAGCTTCGTCACCTCGAGCGACATCATCGGAAAGATGTTCGGCCTCGGCCTGGGACTCGCGATCCTGATCGACGTGCTGATCGTCCGCATGGTCATCGCCCCGGCGGTGGTGACACTGCTCGGCGATCGCGCCTGGTGGCTGCCGTCATGGCTCGACCGCGCGCTTCCGAACATCTCGCTGGAGGGAAGCTGGGAGCCCGTCGAGGTCGAAGCCGAGCCCAGGCAGGCCCCGGAGCGCGAGAAGGTTCCGGTCTGAGATAGCTGGGAACGGGAGGCAGGCCGAAACTACGCGATTTGCAGCGGTTCAGGTTATGCCGGAGGAGGAACTCGAACCCCCGACACGCGGATTATGATCGGTGACAAAGGAGACGATCTGGCTTACCCAAGTGGTTTAGAGGATCTGCTAGGTGCTGTGAGTTACGCACGAACGCGAGTTCGGTGCGCGGTTGGGAGCACAGACACGGCGGAAGCGTTAGAGATCCTGCCGGCGCTCTCTGGGAGGGGCGAGTCTCAGGCTTGAGCTGCTTCTTCCTGCGGGTAGTGAGGCGTTAGCCGCCACAGGAGTTC
>JBKJXG010000254.1:0-3727 GCA_046716525.1 Solirubrobacterales bacterium | reverse complement strand
ACAGCCACGAGATGCACGTGGCTGAACCGTGGACGAACATCTGTCCCGAGCGCCTGTGTGACGGCAAGACCGAGAGCCTCGACGAGGGCGGCCTCGGCTCGATCCTGGCCACGATCCCGTCGATCCTAGGATACGTCTCGCTCCCCGACGCGGAGCGGATCGGGATTTCGAGCCCGCGCGAGAGCGGCGCACCCGATCGCAGTACCCAGGTGGCGGCCTTCATCGAGGAGATCGAGCCTGCCGTCGCACCGGCCATGCATTTCCTGCACGTGCTGCTGCCGCACAAGGCATGGCGCTACCTGCCTTCGGGCAATCGCTATTCCGACACGGTCGGAGAGGCAGACACGCTCGGCGGGATCGAGCGCTGGGACGACGACGAGTGGCTCACCCTGCAGCACGAGCAGCGCTTCCTGCTGCAGCTGCGCTACACCGATCGCCTGCTGGGTGATCTGCTTCAGCGCCTGCGCGACACCGGGCTCTACGAGCGCTCGCTGATCGTCGTCACCGCTGACCATGGCGTCTCCTTTCGCGCCGGAGAGGACCGCCGCGATGCGACCGATACGAATGCCCCCGACATCCTCTCGGTCCCGCTGCTGGTGAAGCTGCCACAGCAGCGCGACGGTCGCATCGACGACCGGTTCGCGAGCACCGTCGACGTGGTGCCGACGATCGCCGACGCGCTCGGCGCGCAACTGCCCTGGCAGGTGGACGGGCAATCGCTACTCGGCGAGCCGTCCTCCGATCGTCAGATCGAGGTCGAGAACATGACCGGCGGCGGCGTCGAGTTGACCGCGGCTGAGTTCGCCAGACGCCGTGACGCCGCGCTGGAGCGCCAGATCAGTTCGTTCGGTGACGGAGGTACCAGCCTCTATGCGATCGGGCCTCATCCCGAACTGCTCGGGCGGCCGTTTGAACCGATCCTCGGCGCGCCTGCGAAAGCCGAAGCGACGATCGTCGATGGAGAGGCCGTGCGCGCCTACGACCCCGGTGCTGAGCTCGTGCCCGCACGGATCGCCGGGTCACTCGAGGGACTGGCCGCGAAGGTGCCGCTCGCGGTGGCGCTGAACGGGCGGATCGCGGCCACCACCTACAGCTACGAGGGCCACCGCCAAGTCGAGTTCTCAGCGATGGTGCCGCCGAGCCTGCTGCGCCCCGGCGACAACGAGCTGGCGCTACTGGAAATCGAGGCCGATGACAACGCGGTGAGCCTGCGCCCGATCGAGGACGGCTGAGCCGATCGAGCGTTCGGCGAGGACCAGCGGCACGATCCGCTCATCTTCGCGGGTGACCGCAAATTGCGCCGAGATCCGTGACCCGTTGCTAGGCTAGTAGCGAGCCGCACAACTGTGCGGCGCCCCCGTGCCAGCGCTCGCAGGCGTCGCCGAAAAGCCTCCTCGCGCGCTCGTCCGCATTACCAGCCAGGAGGCAACGCATGCACGCTTCGGTTCTCGCAGACGCAGTTGAACCGCATCTGCGTAGCGACGGCCGGCTTGCCATGGCAGTCGGCTGCGAGTTCGGCTTCGAGGCACCACAGGCAACGACGGCCGTGCTCCAGGTCGCGCCCGCGCTCGATCCGTCGCTGCAGCTGTGGCGCGAGCATTGGGACACCGAGGCGGTCCATCACGGCTACACCGATATTTACGGCAACCGCTGCGAGCGCTTCACGATCCCGCCGGGGAGCTCGCGGCTGACCTACGAGGCACATGTAGTGCTCGATTCGCCGCTCGACACGATCGAAGCGGATGCGAACGAGACCCCACCGACCTCTCTGCCCGACGACACGCTGAACTTCATCATGCCCAGCCGTTTCTGCCTCCCCGACGAGCTCGGCAGCGAGGCATGGCAGCGTTTCGGCGAGGTCACGCCCGGCTGGGGTCGGGTCCAGGCCGTCACCGACTACGTCCATGAGCTGATCGAGTTCGACCACGACGCGACGAATCCGTGGACGACGGCTGCCGATGCCCTGCGGGCGCGTCAGGGGGTCTGTCGTGACTACGCTCACCTCGCGATCAGCTTCTGCCGCGCGCTCAACATCCCGTCGCGTTACGTCTTCGGCTACATCTCAGAGGTAGGAGTCGCCGAGCCGGTGCTGCCGATGGATTTCGCGGCCTGGTTCGAGGCCTATCTCGACGGTGAGTGGCACACCTTCGATCCGCGAAACAACACCCCGCGGATCGGCCGAGTGGTGGTCGGGCGCGGCCGCGATGCCGCCGACGTCGCCCTGGTCACGTCGCTCGGTTCGCTGACCCTGACCGCGTTCACGGTCAAAGCCGAGCAGCTCGGTGAGACCAGATGAAGGCTGAGGAGCTGACTCGACTCGAGGGCGAGGCACGCTATGCGAGCGATCGCTTTCGCCTCTATCGAGCACGCGCGTACTCGGGCCGCCCCACGAGTCCGGGACGGTTTCGCGAGCTAGAACGGGTAAGTGATCAGGCGGAGGCAAGACTTTGCGCTGCTAAAGCCCGCAGAAACGACCCAGATTCACGTCAAAGCAAGGAGACAAATGACAGACGCCATGTCCACGGCCGAGGCCGTTGATTACGAGATTCCGCCGGTAACCGAGGCCGAGCGGGCGGTGGCCGACTTGCTGCCGATCGCCGAGAACGGAACCCACGACGGTCATGCGAAAGCGCTCGCGTCCGTGCCGCTTTGGTTTCACACCTTCGCCATCGGCGACACCTACACGCCAGGCGTCGCCCGCGACCATCGCTACCGAGTCCCGTTTTTGCCCGAGAGCTTCGAGGGCCGGAGGGTTCTCGACGTCGGCGCGTTCGACGGCTTCTATTCCTTTCTCGCCGAGGCTCGCGACGCAACGCGGGTGGTCGCTGTCGACAACGAGCAGTACGTCGACTGGGTGAGTGCCCGCTGGGGCGTCGAGCTCGAGGGCGGCGAAGGCTTCCGCGCGATCGCCGGCCTGCTTGGCTCCAAGGTCGAGTACGTGCGCCTCGACGCGTTCGATCTCGCCGACCTCGGTGAGAACTTCGACTTCGTCCTCTGCTTCGGGATCCTGCACCGAGTCGAGAACCCGGTCGGGATGCTGCGGATCATCGCCGAGCGACTTGCGCCCGGCGGAGAGCTGCTCTTGGAGACCTACGGCGTCAGCGATGCCGACGGCTCAGCCGGAATCGAGGTCCGCAGGGCGGGCGACGTCTATGCCCGCGACGACTTCGTCTACTGGGGCTTCACCGGCGAGGCGCTGACCGCCCTCGGCGAGAACGCCGGCTTCGCCTCGGTCGAGGTCCTCGACGAGCCCGTGATCGACGAGCACCCACGAATCATCGCCCGGCTGACCGCCGCCCAGTAGCGGCGCCTCCCGGCAGATCGACGCCCGGGTCGTGACATCTTGGTCACGACCCGGTGACGAGACGTTAACAACGAGACGCGTTTTCCCTGCTCCCATACGTGTATCGCGCCGCCGCTTCTGATCGCGCACCGGCTCGGTCGGGCCTACGGGCCGGACTCTTCAGTAGCCGCGCTTCAGACGGCGCTCGCCGGCGGCGTCGCGGCCTTCGAGACCGACGTCTGCCTCACCGCAGACGACGAGCTGGTCGTGCTCCACGATCCTCTGCTCTCGTTGGGCACAACCCTCTCAGGATGGGCGCATGAGCGCACCGCCGCTGTGATCACGGCCGCGAACCTGAGCGACAGTTACGGCCGCGACACGCCTGCCTCCCCGATGCTTCTCGATCAACTACTGGCGCTGATCACAGCCGGCAAGCAGGTACAG
>JBKJXG010000253.1:0-4828 GCA_046716525.1 Solirubrobacterales bacterium | reverse complement strand
TCGGCAAGTACCTCAACGGCTACGGGGCTGCCGCGCTGGGCAACCGCGCCGACGAGGTTCCGCCCGGATGGGACGACTGGTTCGCCACGACGGCCGGAACCGAGGCCGAGATGTACGACTACGAGTTGAACGAGAACGGCGAGGTCATCTCCTATGGCGATGATCGAGCCGACTACCTGACCGACGTGCTCACCGAGAAGGCCGTCGGTGTGCTGGGCGAGGCGGCCCGCAACTCGGATCCATTCCTGCTGCTCGTCGCCCCCCTCGCCCCCCACGGCGAGGGCTCCCAAGAGGAGGCCGGCGCCACACGCGACCCGCGGCCGGCGCAACGCCACCTCGGCGCCTTCGACGAGCTACCGGCCGAGCTGGCAGGTTCCGAGAACGATGAGGAGTTGCCCGAGGCATTGGCTGCTCGGGCGCGGACGACGCGCGAGCGGATCGCTGCCGGTGAGCTCGAGGCTGTCGCGCGCGGACGGCTCGAGAGCCTGCTCGCGGTCGACGAGATGGTCGCCGATCTGGTGGCGAAGCTGAGTGCGAGCGAGAGCCTCGTCGACACCGTCTTCATCTTCACCTCCGATAACGGCTTCTTGCTCGGCGAGCACGGGCTGCTCGGCAAGGAGCTGCCCTACGAGGAGTCGGCGCGAGTGCCGCTGATCGTTCGCGGTCCCGGCTTTCCCAGCGGCGAGACGAGCGACCAGCTCGTCGCCAACATCGACCTCGCGCCGACGATCGTCGAGCTCGCTTCGGCCGAGGCCGGCCTCGAGGCCGACGGCGTCTCGCTGGTGCCTTACGCATCCGGTGAGACCTGGCCTGAGCGCGAGCTGATGCTGGAGTACCTCGTCGGTCAGCGCCGGTACGAGGCAATCCGCCGCGGCGACCTCATGTACGCCCGTTACGCCGAGGGCGGTGAGCAACTCTTCGACCTCGAGTCCGACCCGCACCAGCTCGACGATCTCGCCGCCGACCCAGCGCGTAATGACCTCGTCGGCGAACTCGGCGAGCGCCTCGACGCGCTCTCGCGCTGTGCCAGCGAGAGCTGTCGCTGACAGCTTTGCCGGTCGGGACGATACGGTTTGCGCGATGACGATTCTCGCCTTGGAACCCGCCGTCAGCACCCACACCGGCCTCGTTCGGTCACACAACGAGGACAGTGTCTACGCCAGCCCCCGGCTGGTGGCCGTCGCAGACGGCGTCGGCGGTGCGGCAGCCGGCGAGGTGGCCAGCGCGGCGGTGATCGACCAGCTCATCCTGCTCGACAAGTGCCGGCTGGACGGCTCGCTCGCGACTGCTTTGGAGGGGGCGGTGTCGTCGGGAAACGCGAGTGTCGGCTTCATCTCGGACTGCCGTCCCGAAACGGCCGGGATGAGCACGACGGTAACCGCAGTCGCCGTCGCCGATGACAACTACGCGGTCGGGAGCCTCGGTGACTCCCGCGCCTACCTGCTGCGCGACGGCTCGCTGACGCGCCTCACCCGCGACGACAGCTACGTCCAAAAGCTGATCGACAGCGGAGCACTGGACGAGGAGGCGGCGCGGACACATCCCCAGCGCTCGGTCGTGACGGCAGCCCTCGATGGTCAGGCGGACCGGCGTCCAACGATCGCCACGGTGCCGGCTCGAGCCGGCGACCGGCTCTTGCTGTGCTCGGACGGTCTCACAGACCTCGTCGACGAGGTGGCGGTTCGCTCTGCTCTGTTGAAGGCGTCACCAAAGGCCAGTGCCCGAACGCTGGTCGACCTGGCGCTCGATGCCGGGGGCAAGGACAACGTCTCTGTCGTGGTCGCCGACGTGATCACGACCGGAGACGCCTCGAAGGGCTGGGTCGCAGCGGACTGAGGCAATTACTGGGGCTGGGGCGGGGTGTAGCGCAGGACGCGCAGCCCGCTGCCGGGCGTGACCTTCACCCGGTGAAACTTCTTCAGCCGCTGCATCGGATACAGCAGCGGTTTGCCCGAGGCGACCAAGTTCACGTACAGGGTTGCCGGGGTGCCGGCGGTATCGACGACCGCGTCGCGGGTGATCCGGGCGGCGCCCGCCTTGACCGTGGTACACGGCGTGGCGAAACCGCTCGCACCCTGGGTGCAGTTGAAGCCGTTGCTCTCGGTGAGGTCGCCGCCGAACTGAGACGAGGATGTCGCCAGACCGGCGGGCTCGATCGAGGTCGGCGTCTCGGCCACGATCACGCGCGAGGAGATGAAGGTGTTGAACGGGAGGTTGTCGATGGTCGAGACGAAGCTGCCGTCGGCGGTGAGAACCTCACCCTTCTTCGGCGCCGGGATCGCCACCGAGTAGATCACCCGGCGCTTGAGGATTTTGCCCTCGTTCAGCGGCAGGCTGGTGCTGACCGGCGTCGTGCTCGAGAGCTCGGCCGGTCCGGGAGTGTCGACGCGCGAATGGACGACGTTGAGCCTGCCCTTGTCGCGCTTGACCGAGCCGTCGGGGCGATCGGCGCCCAGGACGACGACGTTGCCCTTCGCGGCCCGCTTGTTGGAGGCCGAAAGGATGAGATTGACGTAGCAGGCGTTGTCGGGGCAAGGCAGGGTCGCCGGATCGGCAATCGACGTCTGCAGATTGGGAAAGACGAGCGTGCAGTGATGATTTCGCTGCGGGCGGCGCTGCTTGCAGCGCACCTGCTTGGTCTCCGAAAGCGTGATCGCGGGGGCGGCCGGGTCCGTCGACGAAGAGAGCACGACGCGCGCCGTGATCGTCGGGCTGAATGTGTAGCTGCTGCCGACGCACCGTTGCCCGGGCACTACGCATGTCGTCGATACCTGGACTTCGCTCGAGACCTCGAGGCGGTCGCCCGCCTTGAGCCGCGGCAGGTCGTCGGGACCAAGCGACATCACGACCGTGTCGCTGAGGCCCGGCGAGGTCGCGATCGGCACGCTCGACACGAGCTCGGAGTTGTTGCCGGTCGAATCGACACTGGCCTCGGGCACGGCGGGATTGGGTTCGCCGGCCCTCGTGCCCGCGGGGGCCGTGAGCGCCACGGGGGCGGCGAGCGCGAGCGCGATGCGACATATCTGCCTGCTGCTGAACATTGCCCCGATCACAACACCAGTCGCACCAAAAAAGCGCGCTCGCGACCCCGCGATGAAAGACGACGTGCAGACCCGCGATACTGCACGCCTTGCCCGACCCGGCTGACAGCACTTCCTGCGCTTCTTGACGGCCTCCGCGGCAAAGCACCGTGAGCTCGGGCTCACCGATGCGGAGTTCGAGCTGATCAACGGCAAGCTCGGACGCGAGCCGAACGACGTCGAGCTGGCGATGTTCAGCCTGCTGTGGTCCGAGCACTGTGCCTACAAGCACTCGAAGAAGCTGCTGCGCCGGCTGCCAACCGAGGGCCCGCGGGTGCTCATGGGACCTGGGGAGAACGCCGGGGCGGTCTCCATCGGGGATGGCTGGGCGGTGGCCTTCAAGGTCGAGTCGCATAACCATCCCAGCGCCGTCGAACCCTTCCAGGGCGCGGCAACCGGCGTCGGCGGCATCATGCGTGACGTCTTCGCCCTCGGCGCTCGGCCGATCGCGATCCTCGACTCGCTGCGCTTCGGCGAACTGGACTCGCAGCGCTCGCGGTACCTGTTCGACCACGTCGTCGCAGGCATCGGTCACTACGGCAACTCGATCGGCGTGCCCACCGTCGGTGGCGAGGTCTATTTCGAGCCGCCTTACGAGCAGAACTGCCTCGTCAACGCCATGTGCGTGGGCTTTGCGCGCGCGGACTCGATGATCCGCGCCGCCGCGGCCGGAGCCGGCAACACGCTGGTGCTGATGGGGGCATCCACGGGTCGCGACGGCATCGGCGGCGCCTCCGTGCTGGCGTCTGCGGAGCTCGAGGAGGGCGACGAGTCGAAGCGCCCGACGGTTCAGATCGGGGACCCGTTCGAGGAGTCGAAGCTGCTCGAGTGCTGTCTCGAGCTGCTCGAGCAGGGCCTGCTGGTGTCACTGCAGGACCTCGGCGCGGCCGGGTTGACGTCGTCGGGCGCCGAAATGGCTTCGGCGGGCGGGCTCGGGATCGACATCGACGTCGCCCGGGTGCCGCTGCGAGAGGACGACATGGAGCCGTTCGAGATCATGGTCTCCGAGTCGCAAGAGCGAATGCTGGCTGTGGTCGAGCCGGACGACGTCGACCGAGTCATCGCGCTGTGTGAGAAATGGCAAACAGGCGCCGCGGCGATCGGCGAAGTCACAGACTCCGGCCAGGTTCGCATCCTGCGCGGCGGCGAGGTCGTCGGCGAGATGCCGGTCGAGGCCTTGGTGGACGGCTGCCCCCTCTACGACCTCGAGCCACATGAGCCCGGCGATTGGATCTACGGGAACGAGCGAACGACTGCGGCTGCGACGGGCAGCGAGGTCTTGCTCGACCTCTTGAGCGCCCCGAATGTTGCCAGCAAGCGATGGGCTTTCGAGCAGTACGACTCGATCGTCGGCTCGCGGACGGTGCGCCGGCCTGAAACTGCCGACGCCGCCGTGCTGGCGCTGCCCGAGACCGGCTCCGCGATCGCCATGGCGATCGACGGCAACGGCCGCCGAGTGGCTTGCGACCCGTACCTCGGGACGATCGAAGCGGTGCTCGAATGCGCGCAGAACCTCGCCTGCGTCGGCGCCGAACCGCTCGGCCTCACCAACTGCCTCAACTGCGGCAATCCCGAAAAACCGCATGTTGCCTGGCAGCTCGAGCGCGCGGTCGAGGGGCTCGCCTACGTCTGCACCGAGCTCGGTGTACCCGTGGTGGGCGGCAACGTCTCGCTCTACAACGAGACCGAGAGCGGCCCGATCTACCCGACGCCGGTCGTCGGCTTGGTCGGCGAGCTGCCGGATGTCA
>JBKJXG010000252.1:0-4258 GCA_046716525.1 Solirubrobacterales bacterium | reverse complement strand
CAGAACGGTGGATCGAGGCTAAGGCGGGCGGTCGGCGGCCACGGATCAGAGGGCGGCCCACGTCCCACGGCGAGCGAAGCTGCTCAAAGACGGGTCCGTGAGCTACTGCTCGTTCTCGCAAAGCGGCACTCGGGCTCCGACGCACAGGTGTGTCGGTTGCAGGCGGAAGCGGCACCGGCGCTCTCCGACGGCCGCGCTGCTCCTTTGCATGGAAACGAGCGTCGGTCAGGCGACCGCATAGACCGCCCAGCGTTCCGGAATGCCCTTCAGCTCGTGCTCGCCGTGGGCGGTGAAGGCGAGCTCGCTGCCGATGACCAGGTCGCGGACGGTGCGGGAGACGAGGATCTCCCCGGTGCAGGCGAGGCTCGCGATGCGTGCCGCCAGGTGAACGGCGATCCCGGCGACGTCGTCGTTCGTGCGTTCGACCTCGCCGGTGTGCAGCCCTGTGCGCACGTCGAGGCCGAGGCCGCGGGCGTCGGCGATGATGGTCTGGGCGCAGCGCACGCCCTGTGCGGGGCCTGTGAAGAGGGCGAGGATGCCGTCGCCCGTCGTCTTGATTGTCTGACCGCCATGGGCGGCGACGCAGGCCCGCGCCCCGTTGAAGTGACGATCGAGTGTCTTGGCCCAGCCGCGATCGCCCGCTTGCGCGACGCGCACCGTCGAGTCGACGAGGTCGGTGAACAACACCGTCGCGAGGATGCGGCTGGAGGCGGCGGCCGGGGCGGCGCCGGTGACGAACTCCTCGACGATGTCCGCGAGCTCGTCGACGTCATTGCCGACCATGAACGCAGCGTCGCCCGGGATTTCGCGCATCACAGACCTTGGGATCAGGTCGGCGAAGTCCTGGACAGCTTCGACCGGCATCAACTGCTGGGACGCCGGGAGCAGGACGAGCGTCGGCGCCTGGACGAGCGGCAGGGCCTCGCTGGCATCGCTGGCCAGGGCCAGGTGCAACAGACGGGCCGTCTGGCGCGGCGTTGCACCCGTCTGGATGTAGCGCCGCAGACGGTCGTCGCGAACGGGATCGGCCCCCCACCGGGGTGCCCACATCGCCACGACGGGGCCAGGGTACTCCTCGAACTGAGAGGTGGCCCGCGTCACCGTCTCCGGGAACTCTGCGCGGGCGAGCGCACTGCCCCGCGCGCTCGGGAGGAAGGCGATCAGCCCGCCGACCCGGTTCGGGCGCGTCGCGGCGAGCAGCGCAAGCGATCGTGAGCTGTTGGTGCCCCCCAGCAACACCGGGCGCTGCGCGCCGACGGCGTCCATCACTGCGAGCGCGTCGCCGGCGTGGGCCTCGAGGGTCAGGTCGTCGCTGATCGCATCCGACAGCCCAGTGTCGCGGCGGTCAAATGTGATCACGCGGGCGAAGCGACCGAGGCGCTCGAAGAGCCGCACCGCCTCGGGCAGCGTCCAAACCGTCTCAACGTTCGTGACCGGCCCGTCGCTGAGCAGGATGTCGTGCTCACCCGAGCCGTACACCTGGTAGGCAATGGCGACCTCGCCGCTGCGCGCGTAACAGGTCCGGGGCCGGTCCACCGCACGAGCCTAAACCAGCTTTTAGGGGCTCAGCGCCTTGGCACCACATGGGCTGCTAGCACGAGCCTCGGTGTCCGTCGCCGTCTCGCTGTTCGGTCCTGGCAATAGGACTAGGGCAGGACGCCGCTTTGGACGACGAGGGGCAGTGGCCGTGCTTGACCGGACTCCTCGAGTTCGCTGCCGCTTAACTCACGGAGCGGATGCTTCGGGCTCTGCCACGAGCCCGAGGAGGGGTCATGTCCGAACCGTTGCTAGATCGTGCTGGCCGGCGTCGTTCGCCGGCGACGCTGCCTGGATTTCATGCGGGGCGCTCGCCACGGAATAAGGGGCTCCGCTATCCGGCCGACCCGCCGAAGGTGGAGGAGATCATCGCCGTAATGCGCGCGGCTGGTGACGGCGCGCACGGCCGGCGGCTGCGCGGGCTCATCGTCGTCTTGTGGCGATCCGGGTTGCGCATCCAGGAAGCGCTCTCGCTCGGCGAAGCCGACCTCGACCAGCGCCGCGGCTCCCTCCTCGTCCGCCACGGCAAGGGCGGGTGACGCCGCGAGGTCGGCATGGACGCGTGGGGCTGGGAACAGCTGCAGCCATGGCTCGAGATGCGCCTCGAGCTCCCGGTCGGACCGTTGTTCTGCATCGTCTCGGGTCCCACGCGCGGCCGGCACTGGGCTAACGCAGCGGCCCGAGCCGACCTGCGCCGGACCGCGGCAATCGCGGGCGTGCGGCGACGCTTTGCCCCGCACCAGTTGCGCCATGCGCACGCCGTCGAGATGGCCCGCGAAGGCGTCCCCCTGATCGTGATCCAGCGCCAGCTCGGTCACAGCAATCTCGGCATCACCTCCATCTACCTGCAAGGCATCGACAACGCCGAGATCATCGAGACCGTCCACGCCCGCCGCGCCCCGATGATCCACGTGAGCACCATGCTGCGTCCCTGACAAAAAGCATTGACAGTAAGCACCGCCGCCTCGCATCGCGCAAAGCAGCACTCGTGGG
Organism: Solirubrobacterales bacterium; assembly: GCA_046716525.1. GTDB lineage: Bacteria > Actinomycetota > Thermoleophilia > Solirubrobacterales > 70-9 > WHSW01. The sequence continues at coordinate 1,729 of JBKJXG010000252.1, read as the reverse complement.
CCAAACCCGCCGGACCAGCGCTTCGCCTGCGCGATCTCGGTCGCTGAGCGAGACTTCGCTCAGCCATGCCCAACAACCTCCCGGTCCAGCTGACGAGCTTCGTCGGACGCGATCGCGAGCTCACCGAGCTCGGCGAGCTGCTGGAATCGACGCGCCTGTTGACGCTGACAGGAGCCGGCGGCTGCGGCAAGACGCGGCTCGCGCTGCAGCTTGCCGCCGACGCGGTGGACCGCTACCCGGGCGGCACATGCTGGCTCGAGCTGGCGCCGCTCTCGGATCCGGCGCTGATCGAATCTGCGCTGGCGACGATGCTCGGCGTGCGTCCTCTGCCTGGCCGGACGCCGGTCGAGGCGGCGGTCTTTGACCTGGCCGCGCGCCGCGCGCTCGTGCTGCTGGACAACTGCGAGCATGTCCTCGAGCCGTGCAGGCAACTTGCCGGCGCGCTGCTGCGAGGCTGCCCGGACGTCACCATCGTGGCGACCAGCCGCGAGCCGCTCGGGGTCGGAGGGGAGACGACGTGGCGTGTGCCGTCGCTGGGGCACTCCGACGCCGAGCGCCTCTTCATCGAGCGCGCCGTCAAGGTCCGGCCGCACTTCGCGGTCGCCGACGACAGCGCTCCCCCCGTGGCCCAGATCTGCCAGGACCTCGATGGCATCCCGCTCGCCATCGAGCTGGCCGCCGCGCGCGTGCGCGTCCTGTCGGTCGAGCGCATCGCCGCCGAGCTCGCCGACCGCTTCCACCTGCTGACCGGCGGCGAACGCGGCGCGCTGCCGCGGCTGCGGACGCTGCAGGCGTCGGTCGACTGGAGCCACGAGCTGCTCGCCGCGCCCGAACGCACGCTGCTGCGCCGACTCGGCGTGTTCCACGGCGGCTTCACGCTCGACGCCTGCGAGGCGGTGTGCGCGGACGATGAGCTCGATCGCTACGCCGTCCTGGATGTGCTCACGTCGCTCGTCGACAAGTCGCTCGTGCACGTCGAGGAGCGCGAGTCATCGAGCCGCTACGCCCTGCTCGAGACGATTCGCCACTACGCGCTCGACCGGCTCGCCAAGGCTGACGAGACCGGCCGGCTACGCGACCGTCACGCCGACGCGTTCCTCGCCCTCGCCGAGAGCACCGCACCGAGCCTGGGGACGGACGCCGGGTCGGGCGACGTGCTGGGCGCCGACGCGGCGAACCTCTACGCGGCGATCGAGCACACCGCGCAGACCGAGCCCGAGAAGGCGCTGCGGCTGTGCTCGGCACTGAGCTACTGGTGGCTGCTCACCGGGCGGCTCGTGGAGGGGCCCGCAGCCCTGCGTCGGGCGCTGGAGGCGACGGTCGGCCAGCGAACCTCGTTGCGCTGCGGCGCGCTGTTCTGGCGAGGCTATCTCGCGTTCTTCGCGGCCGACTACGAGCTCACACAGCAAGACGCGACCGAGGCGCTCGCTCTCGCACACGAGCTCGGCGACCGGCGGAACGAGGCACGCGTCCTCAATACGCTCGGGCTCCTCGAAACCGGGCCGGACCCACGCGGGTGGCTGCCGACGCTCGAGCGCTCCTGCGAGCTGGCCCAGGCCGTGGGCGACAACTGGTGCCTCTCCGAGGCCACGCAGAACATCGGCTGGGCGCTGGTGATGGCGGGCGAGCACGACGCCGCCCGCACAACGCTCGAGGCGTCCTTTGAGATCGCGAGTCGCCACGGCTTGCGCGAGCTGGTCGCCTGGCACTGGTTCATGCTCGGCCACGC
>JBKJXG010000251.1:0-2846 GCA_046716525.1 Solirubrobacterales bacterium | reverse complement strand
CCACATGGCCGCGAAGCTGGCGCAGCTCGGTCTCATAGGCGACCAGCGGGATCATGATCTCGATCACAGGGGAATCGCCGGCCTCCGAGGCATCCGCCGCAGCGCCGATCACCGCCCGCACCTGCATCTCGTAGATCTGCGGGTAAAGGAAGGCGAGGAGCACGCCTCGCGTACCGAGCATCGGGTTTGACTCCTGCAGGTCGCGGACGATCTCGGCCGCCTCACGCGCATCGGTGAGCCGGTCGTCCGAGGCGGCCTCGAGCCGGCGAACCTCGGCCTCGAAATGCTCGAGCGGCAGAAACTCGTGAAGCGGCGGGTCGAGCAGTCGCACCGTCACCGGCAGGCCACGCATCTCGTGCAGGATCGAGGCGAAGTCGGCTCGCTGAAGCTTTCCGAGATGCTCGAGTGCCTCGTGGAACTCGCTGCGCGCGCTCTCGAGCTCGGGCGGCGCCGGTCCGCCATCGCCGGCCGCCTGGACGACCTCGGCGCGTCGCCAGCGCGCCGCGGCGACGAACATGCCGCGCACGAGCTCGCCGCGGTCTTCGCCGAAGAACATGTGCTCGGTTCGGCAGAGCCCGATTCCCTCGGCGCCCAGTGAACGCGCCTTCGCTGCGTCCTGGGGTGTGTCGGCGTTGGCCCTGACCCCGAGGCGGCGCAGCTCATCCGACCAGCGCAGCACCTCGTCGAAATGCTCGCTGAGCTCGGGCTCGACCAGCGGCACGTCGTCGGCCGTGACCTTGCCGGTCGTTCCCTCGATCGCAATCAGGTCACCCGCGGCCAGCTCTCGTTCGCCGATCGTCACCGTCGCGGCCTCGATGTCGACCTTGACCTCGGACGCTCCGGCCACGCAAGGGCGGCCCATTCCACGGGCGACAAGCGCGGCGTGGGAGGCCTTGCCTCCCTGAGCGGTGAGGATCCCGCGTGCGGCGTGAAATCCGGCGACGTCGTCGGCCTCGGTGAACGGCCGAACCAAGATCACGTCGTCGCCGTCGGCCGCGCGGCGCACCGCCTCGGTCGCGCTGAGGACGATCGCGCCACTCGCGGCACCCGGTGAGGCGGCGACGCCCGTGGTCAGTACCTCGAACTCGAAGGAGGGGTCGAAGATCGGGTGAAGCAAGGCCTCGAGCGCCTCTGGGTCGAGTGTCAGCAGGGCCTCCTCGCGGGTCAGCAGCCGCTCGCCGACCGCGTCGACGGCGAAGCGAACCGCCGCGCCGGCAGGGCGCTTGGCCGCCCGCGTCTGCAGCAAGAACAGGCGACCCTCCTCGATCGTGAACTCGACGTCCTGCATGTCCTTGTAGTGCGACTCGAGGCGCGAGAGGTCATCCAGGAGCTGCGCATGGGCCTCGGGGAGATGGCCGGCCAGCGCCGCCAGGTCCTCCGGGTCGCGGGTGCCGGCGACGACGTCCTCACCCTGGGCGTTTGCCAGGAAGTCGCCGGAGGGCGTCGGCTCACCCGTTCTCTCGTCGCGGCTGAAGGCGACGCCCGAGCCCGAGCGCTCGCCGCGATTGCCGAAGACCATCCGCTGCACGTTGACCGCCGTGCCCCAGTCGTCGGGGATGCCGTTGATGCGGCGGTAGGCGACTGCGCGCTGACCGTCCCACGAGTCGAACACGGCGGTGATTGCCTGGCGAAGCTGCTCGCGAGCCTCCTGCGGAAAGCTCTCGCCGGTCGCCTCCTCGAATTGCAGTTGGAAGGTCGTCGTCAGCTCGCGCAGCGCCTCGGGGCCGAGCTCGGTGTCGGCCTCGACGCCGGCGCGGTCCTTGGCAGCCTGAAGCGCCTGTTCGAAGCTCGCGCCGGGAATCGCCCGGACGACGTTGCCGAACATCTGCACGAAGCGCCGGTAGGAGTCCCAGGCGAAGCGCTCGCTGTCGGTGCCGGCGGCAAGCCCCGCGACCGACTCGTCGTTGAGTCCGAGATTGAGCACGGTGTCGAGCATCCCCGGCATCGACACGCGCGCGCCCGAGCGCACGGAGACCAGTAACGGTGTCTCGGGATCACCGAGCACCTTGCCGGTGCTCTGCTCGAGTGCGGCCAGCGCCTCCTCGACCTCCTCGGCCAAGCCGTCTGGCAGTTCGCGACCGGCCTGCATGTAGGCGACGCAGGCCTCGGTCGTGATCGTGAATCCGGCGGGCACCCGATCAGCGCCCAGCACACGGGTCATCTCGGCGACGCCGGCGCCCTTGCCGCCAAGCAACTCGCGTTGATCCCGAGACCCCTCGGAGAACTCGCGAATCCACCTCATCGCGCTGGGCCCGCTGCAGGCGGAGGCAGACAGAAACGGCGAGCCCTCATCGGGGCGCAGCATACGTGCCCGCTTTTGATAGACCGAAGAGTCCAACGTCCCCGGGCGAACCGAGGAGCAACGTGATGACCGTCGACCCCGATCTGCGCGAGCGCCGCGAGGCGCTCGTCGTCGAGCACATGGAGTCCGAGAACGACCACGACTTCGAGATCACCATGCGCACCTTCGGCCATCCCCGGTACGAGATCATCCCGACGGGCGACGTCTTCGATGGCGACGAGGCGGTGCGCCGCTACTTCGAGGACACACGAACGGCCTTTCCCGATCAGCGCAACGAGCTGATCGCGCTCCATCACACCGATGCCGGCGTCATCGTCGAGTTCGAGCTCAAGGGAACCCACAAGGGCCCGCTGCGCGGGATTCCGGCGACCGGAAAAGAGTTCACCTGCCGCACGGTCGCATTCTTTCTCTTCGAAGGCGACAGCCTCGTCTGCGAACGGGTGTACTTCGACGCCGCGACGATCCTCAGCCAGCTGGGTCTGATTCAGCCGGCGCCTTCCCTTCAAGGCTCCGGAGACGGCGAGTAGCCGGCAGCCGGGCTGAG
>JBKJXG010000250.1:0-4830 GCA_046716525.1 Solirubrobacterales bacterium | reverse complement strand
CTCGAATCCTTCAATCCGGCCACCGGCGAGCTCGTCGGAACCGTGGAAACGCTTGCGCCTGAGCAGGTGCAAGCTGTGGTCGACGACGTCGCCGAGGTGCAGCCCTTCTGGGCGCAGCTGTCGCTTGCCGATCGCGCTCGCTACATGCGGCGCGCCATGGACGTGCTCGTCGAGGACATCGAGCAGGTCGCCGAGCTGCTGACGCGCGAGCAGGGCAAGCCGATCACAGAGAGCTACGTGATGGAGGTGATCCCGACGATCGACACACTGAAGTGGTGTGCCGAGGCCGGTCCGCGCATTCTCGCCGACGAGAAGATCGCCTACCCACAGGCGTTTCTCAAAACCAAGCGCAGCTTCTTCTCCTATGAGCCGCTGGGGGTCGTAGGAGTGATCGCGCCCTGGAACTATCCCTGGTCGATCCCCTTCGGCGAGGTGGCGATCGCGCTGATGGCCGGCAATGGCGTTGTGCTCAAGCCGGCGAGCCTGACGCCGTTGCTGGGCGAGCGCATCCAGAGGGTCTTCGACGACGCCGGCTTCCCTCAGGGGCTGGTGCGCACTGTGCACGGCGGCGGCGCTATCGGCCAGGCTCTGTGTGAGGCAACGACGCAGAAGATCTTCTTCACAGGCTCGGTCGAGGTCGGTCGTAAGGTCGGCGAGATCTGCGCCCAGCAACTCAAGGGATGCGTGCTCGAGCTCGGCGGCAAGGATCCGCAGATCGTCTGTGGCGACGCTGACCTCGCCAACGCCGTCTCCGGCTGTGTCTGGGGCGCCTTCGCCAATGCCGGCCAGACCTGCTCGGGAATCGAGCGCACATACGTCGTCGAATCGGTGGCCGACGAGTTCCTCGCCGGGGTGAAGCGCGAGACCGAGCGGCTCACCGTCGGCGATCCGCTCGACTGGGAGACCGAGATCGGGCCGATGGTCTCTGCCGATCAGGCAGATCTCGTCACCGGGCTGGTCGACGACGCGGTCTCGTCGGGTGCCGATCTGCTCACCGGCGGGGCTCGCGATGTGGCCGGTTACTCGGGCCGCTTCATCGCCCCGACGGTGCTCGCCGGCGTCGAAGACGAGATGCGGATCATGAAGGAGGAGATCTTTGGCCCGGTCGTGCCGGTGATCGTCGTCGCCAACGAAGCCGAGGCGCTCGCGCGCGCCAACGACTCCAACTTCGGCCTCGGCGCTTCGGTTTGGACCACCGACCGGGCAAAGGGCGAGCGGATCGCGCGGCGGATCGAGTCGGGGATGGTGTGGATCAACGATCACTCCTATTCACACGGAGCGGCGCAGACCTCCTGGGGTGGCGTCAAGGACTCAGGCGTCGGGCGCTCGCACTCGAAGTTCGGCTTCTATGAGTGCGTCAACATCAAGCACATCGCCTGGGAGCCGGGACTAACCCGCGACTTCTGGTGGCAGCCCTACGACGCCGAGCTCGGCACCGCGCTGCGCTCCTCGGCTCGGATCCTCTACGGCCGCGGCGCGATGCGGATGCGCGGGCTCAAGGAAGGTCTCGGCCCGCTGGCCAAGGTGGCGCGGCGGACACTGCGAAGCAGAAATTAGCCGACGGCTCAGCGTCCGATCCGCGCCGACAGCCGTTCAGTCGAGCTCGAGCAGCTCCTGCTTGGCCTTGGCCGAGACCTCGTGATCGACTTGAAGCTCGTATTGCTCCGCCTGCATCGACTGGATCGAGGCGAAGTCACGGCGCCCACGCTGGGCGAACTGGCCCATCGCAGCGAAGCTGGCGCCGAAGACTGTGCCGGCGATGAGGCCGTAGAGAAGGATGCCGAGGAAGGACTCGGCGTCGAAGAAAAGGCCGAAGAGCAGGGCGAAGAAGACCCCGATCATCGCTCCCTGGAGTGCACCCATCAGCGCGGCCTTACCTGTCGTCAGGCGGCCCGCGATCTGCTCGACCGTCTTCAGGCCGGTACCGACGATCGCCATGCGCTCGACCGGGAACTCGCGGTCAGAGAGGAAGTCAACCGCGCGCTCCGCCTCGCGATAAGTACCGAAGGTGGCAACGGTGGTTCGCGCCGGAGCGCCCTGCGTAGCTGCGGTTTGATCATCCATGCCGGCCAGTCTAGGGCGCAGCGATCCGAGCGTGGCTGCTCGGCGCGCGCCCGCGGTTGAGCTCTGTCGGTGAGGGTGGGTGGACTCGGGCTATGGCGTTCGCCCGGGGTCGCTGCGGCCGGACTTGTCCCGTGGAGCTTGCTTGGGTCCGCGTTTCGCGCGAGAGCGATCGTCACGAGTCCTGCGCAGAGGGCGAGGAGTGCGAGTGAGAGCAGGGTGCGCATCGGTGCTGAAGTTACGTCCGGGGACCGGCCGGAGGTCCGCAACGGCGGCAATGAGGGAAGCGTTTGGTGGCGCGGTACCGGTACCGTCATGCGTTCGTCGGATTTGGGGCCACCAGAGACCAAGATCCGTCAAACGTTCGGGACCCGGCGCCGCTGAGCTGAAATCACCTCCCTCACCAGCCCCAACCCGGCCCCGCGCGGCCGCCGAGGCTCGGGTTGACCGCGAAAGCACCTCGATCAGCGATCCTGTGGGGATGGAGACCGCGCTGAAGCCACAGGCGCCAGAAGCCGCGAGCGGACCGCAGGCCGCGATAACGCTGCGCGGCCTGCATCGCGACTACAACGAGACGCGGGTGCTGCGCGACATTTCGCTCGAGCTGCCGGCCGGCGCGACCCTGGTCGTGCTCGGGCCCAACGGTGCCGGCAAGACGACGTTGCTGCGCATCCTTGCGACGCTGCTGCGGGCCAGCGGCGGCGAAGTGTCGGTGCTGGGCGCTTCGTTGCCGCGAGAGGCTTGGAAGGCGCGCGGCCACATCGGCTATCTCGGCCACGAGCCACTGCTCTACCGCGAGCTCAGCGTGCGCGAGAACCTCGAGTTCAACGCGCGCCTTCACGGTCTCTCCCCGGGCTCGCCGCGCGCCGACGAGCTGCTCGACGCCGCGGGCATCGGCCAGCGCGGCGACGAGCTCGTGCGGAACCTCTCGGCCGGCTTGCGCCAGCGCGCCGCGATCTGCCGCGCCCTGATCGCCGAGCCCGAGCTGCTGCTGCTCGACGAGCCTTCATCTCACCTCGACCTCGCCGCCGTGACCGCCGTTGAGGAGCTGCTGGCGCCGGCGCCGAGGCGCAGCCGCGTCATCGTCACCCACGACGTCGAAGCCGGCCTCGCCTCCGCCGATCGCGTTCTCGTCCTCAGAGCGGGCGGCAGCGTTGCCTACAGCGGCCCGGCCGCGTCGATCTCGCCTGCCGAGGTGCGCGCCGTCTTCGCAGAGGTCACATGAGCGCCTTTCGCGCGATCCTCGCTAAGGACCTGCGGACCGAGTTGCGCACGCTCGAGTCGGTGCCGGCCATGGCCTTGTTTGCGGCAACCACGTTCGTCCTCTTTCGCTTCGGCCTCGACCGCACCAGCCTCGAGGGCAGCCTCGCCGCCGGCGTGCTGTTGGCGACGATCCTGTTCGCAGCGATCCTGGCGATCAATCGCGTCTTCGTCGCCGAGCGCGAGCAGGGCGGCTTCGACGTCATCCGCCTGGCGCCGATCGACGGCGCCGCGCTGTTTGCCGCCAAGGTCTGCGTCCTGGCGATCTACCTGACCGCGCTCGAACTGATCGCCGTGCCGGTGTTCGCGGTCCTCTTTCTCGACGGGCCGGGCGGCTTGCCGGCGCTCGGAGTGGTGCTCATCGCAGCCAACATCGGCATGGCGACGATCGGCGCCGTCGTTTCCTCGATCGCGATCAACTCGCGCGCCCGGGACCTGGTCTCGCCGTTGTTGTTGTTGCCGTTGTTGGTGCCCGTGATGATCGCTGCCGCAAGCGCGGCGGAGCCGCTGCTGGCCGCAGCCGGCCCCTCATATGAAGGCTTTGGCAAGTGGATCGCCGTGCTCGCTCTCTACGATGTGGTGTTCTTGCTCGTCGGCTACGCGGTCTATGACTACCTGCTCGAGGACTAGCCGGACGAGCCGCTGAAAATGAGCTTCAAGGCCCCGCGAATCCTTCCCGCGCTCACGGTCGTGACTTTGGTCGCGGGCTTCAGCTTGGTTTTCTTCTGGACGCCCAGCGATGCCGACCAAGGGTTCATTCAGAAGATCTTCTATCTGCACGTACCGCTGGCGATCGTTGCCCTGGTCGGGTTCATCGTCGCTGCGATCCAGGCGATCTTGCACCTGCGCTCGGGCGACTCGAAATGGGATGTGCGCTCCTACGTCTCGATCCACATCTCGATCATCTTCGGCGTCGCCGTGCTGGCCACCGGTGCGATCTGGGCGAAGGCTTCGTGGGGGCAGTGGTTCGTCTGGGAGGAGCCGACGCTGGTCTCGTTTCTGATCGTCTTCCTTCTCTACTGCACCTATTACCCGCTGCGCTACGCGATCGAGGATCGTGAGCGCCAAGCGCGCTACGCCTCAGTCTTCGCGATCACCGCCGGCGCCTTCGTCCCACTCAACTTCATGGCCGTTCGCATGGCCGAGTCGCTTGTGCACCCGCGCGTCTTCGCCACCGCCGACGGCGGGTTGACGGCGAAGATGACCCTGACCTTTCTCATCTGCTTCGTCGCGATTGCGCTGCTGTGGGAGACCCTGGTGCGCTTCGAGCTCGCCACGAAGTCCTCGCGAGCGCGAATAGGGCGCCTGCGCCGCGCGCTCGACAGCAAGGACGTCGCCGCCTCGAGCTCACGGATCGCGCCGGTCGCCGCCGAAGGCACGTCGAGCTGATGCCCGCGCTGCCGCTCGATGAGGCCGGCAAGTACGTAGCCGGCGCCTACCTCGTCTTCCTCGCCTTGCTGGTGATCTACGTCGCGATCATGGCCGCCCGCCTCGCGCGCATCGACCGCG
>JBKJXG010000249.1:0-11707 GCA_046716525.1 Solirubrobacterales bacterium | reverse complement strand
GAGCCGAGATGACCCGGATCCATCGGCTTCCCGAGGGCGAGGAGGCTCTCGACGGACTGATCAGGCCCGAGCTCGTCCTTGCGGACCCGCCGCTGATGGCAGGCCTACAGGAGGCCAACCTGCGCGCAAGCGCGCTGAACTCCCTCGCTCATGCCGCCGACTCGCTCTATACGCCCCGGTGCAACCCGGTCTCGGAGATGGCGGCGCTGCGAGGGGCGAAGCTGATCGCCACGGCCCTCGACCAAAAGCGCTCCGAGCGCGACCCGGCGACGCTTGCGCTGGGGTCGATCCTCAGCGGCTACGCGATCGACTCGGCGGGATTCGCGCTGCACCACGTCGTCTCTCAGTCGCTGGTCCGGGTGCTCGGCCTGGTCCACGCCGAGACCAACGCCGCCATGCTCCCGCACGTGATCGAGGCGCTGATCCCGCGCGCGGGCAAGCAGATGACGGCGTTTGCTCGTGCTCTCGGCGTCAAGCAGGCCGAGCTCGTCGACCGCGTGACCGAGCTCGGCGGCGGCGCGCGGCGGCTTTCCAAGCTCGGCGCCGAGCGCGAACGCCTCGGCGAGGCGGTGAGGGTGATCCTCGACCGCCCCGAGCTGCGGATGACCCCCGACGTGCCGGGTGAAGCGCAGATCCGCGAGCTCATCAGCCGCGCCTGGTAGCGGTGCGCCCACTCCCGGTGCATGCGACCAGTAACGCCTGGCTCGCGCCCGTGTAGCAACTCGCATGGACCAGGGATCTAAGTCGGCGCCGGCGCGTAGCGACGACGTCATCAGCCAAGCGCGCTTCGACGCCTATCACCGCTTCGCGCGCGAGAAGGGCACGAGCCGCGTCCTGTACTACCTGATCCGCTGCATCTTCACGCCGTTCTTTTTGATCTGGTTTCGCCTCCGGCGAACGGGTCGTGAGCATGCCCGCCTCAAGGGCGGCATGGTCGTCGCCTCCAATCACCGCAGCTTCCTCGACCCATTTGCGATCGGCGCTCTGCTGCCGTGGCGCCGGCGAATGCAGTTCGTCGCCAAGGTCGAGCTGTTCGAAAACCGCTGGCAGGGCTGGTTCTTGTCGCGGCTTGGCGCCTTCCCGATTCGGCGCGGCCAGTCCGACGAGGTCGCGATGCACACGGCACGGTTGATCGTCGAACGCGGCGGTACGGTCGTCATCTTTCCCGAGGGCACGCGCCATCGCACCGGATCCCTCGGCCGACCCCGCCGTGGCGTCGGCAGGCTCGCGCTGGAGACCGGAGCCGCGGTTCTTCCCGTCGCTGTGGTGGGCTCGGAGGAGGTTCGCCGAGGGTGGCGGATACGACCGCGGAAGGTGAAGCTGCGCGCGGGCCAGCCGCTCACCTTCCCGCGTACCGACAAGCCGTCGACCGCGCTCGCCGCCACCGTCACGGATCGCATCTGGCCGAACATCGAGCTGCAGTGGGAATGGCTCGGCGGCCTGCCACCGCTGCGCAAGGCGGCGGTGATCGGCGCCGGCAGCTGGGGCACCGCGGTTGCCGTACTGCTCGCCAGGGGAGGACTTGAGGTCGAGCTCGGTACGCGTACGAGCGAGAAAGCGCACGAGATCCTCAAAAAAGGCGAGAACGAGGACTACCTGCCAGGAGTCAAGCTGTCGCCGGAGGTGGTCGTAAAGCGCGCGAACGAGATCGAGCTCGCCGGCTGCGATCTGATCTGCCTTGCGGTGCCATCGGCGGCATTGCCCAACGTGGTCGGCTCGCTGTCCGATCGAATCGGCTCACGCGCCTCCGTTCTGCTGCTCTCGAAGGGGTTCGTGCAGCCGATGGGCGCCCTGCCCAACGAATATGTCTCCGAGCGTATCCGCGCCCGCGCCATTGCCTCGCTAGGTGGCCCCGCGCATGCCCGTGAGGCGGCTGCCGGCATGGCTGCGCTCGTGCTCGGCAGCGCCGACGCCGACCTGCGGACGATGCTCGGGGAGGTCTTCGACCGCGCCGGCCTCGTCTGTGAGCGCACCGACGACGTGGCCGGGGTCGAGGTCGCCGGTGCCTCCAAGAACGCCGCCGCACTTGCCGCCGCCGCCGCGCTGCGTTTCGGGCTCAACGCCGCCGGCATCGCCGCCGCCGGTGTCTGGCGCGAGTGCGTCGATTTCGCCCTCGCCAAGGGCGGGCGGCTGGAGACGTTCTCCGGGCTCGCCGGCGTCGGCGACCTGATGGCGACCGTGCTCGCGCCGAAGAGCCGCAACCGCCAGGCGGGAGAGTTGCTCGGAGCCGGCGTTTCGGCTGACAAGATCCGGGCTCGCCTCGGCCAGGCCTCGGAGGGGCTCGACTCGGTGCCGTTGATCGCACAAACGGTTACCGCGGCCGGGATCGACGCGCCTAGCCTCGAAGGCCTGGCGGCGCTGATCGAGGGCGAGATCGACGCAAGCGAATGGGTCGCAGGCTTGCGGCGCGCCGAGCGCGCGCGAAAGGCTGCCTGAGGCGGGTTACGCTTGCCCGGTGAGCGACGAGATCGAGGCGGACGAGACGCCAACGCCGACGTTGCCGCCGCCACGTGCCTCGAAGGCCGAGCTCGATCGGGACTTCTCGGAGTTGTACCGCGCCCATCTTCGCGACGTCTACTCCTACGCGTACTACCGGGTGGGCAATCACCACGATGCCGAGGATCTGACCGAGCAGGCGTTCCTTCAGGCCTACCGCCACTTCGAGCGGGCGCAGCGGGAGTCCAACGGACGACCGTTGCGACCGTGGCTGATTCGGATCGCTCACAACCTCGCCTCGAACTACTACCGCGACCGAGCTCGCAAGCCAGAGTCGAACATCGACGCGATCGAGCCACCCGCCCACCCCCACGAGACCGAGCGGGTGGTCGAGGGTCGCGAGGAGCTTCGCGCGGTGATGGAGCGGTTGAAGGAGCTTCCCGAGGACAGGCGCGAGGCGCTGATCATGCGTTTTGCCCTGGGAATGTCCAATCGCGAGATCGCTCGCGCCCTGGGTCGTTCGGACGGCGCAACCAAGGTCCTCATTCACAGGGCGATCAAGCAGCTGGAGGAGCTGATGGCCGATGACTGAGCACGCCGGCGACCTCAATCTCGAGCGACTGCTGGCCGACGCGTTGCGCCCGATCGATCCGCCGGAGGATCTTGCGACGCGGATGGAGACGACGCTGTCGTCGATCGCCGAGCAGGCCGCAGCCGAGCTTTCGAGCTGGGCCGACGATCTCTCCGAGGGCGAGCTCGAGGCGCTCAAGGACCCGCGCAACTGGCTGCGTCCGGTCGCCGCGGTCGCGGTTGGCGGTGCCGCGGCCGGCGCGCTGGTGCTGATTGGCGTTCGCCGGCGCCGGCGCCCCGGCGGGCTGCGCGTCGGTGCCGAACGCGTGCTCCGCGAGTTTCGCTAGTCGGGCTTTGAGACGCGGGGCGTGCTCGTGGTCGGCCGCCGCTTGCGCGCGACGGGATCGGCCGGCTTCTGCGTCGCCGCTCCGGCGCCGAGGCCGGTGAGGCCGATGAGCAGATGGAGGAAGTTGTCTTCGGTGTTGATCGCGACCAGGTCGAGCAGCGCCCCGAATCCCTCCTCGACCTCGAGAAAGCCCCAGATCGCGATGATCAGGTAGACCAAGCCGAAGGCGAGCGCGTACGTTCGTGCCGCATAGCCCGCAGCGAGCAGGCCGAGCAGGCCGGTCGCGATATGGAGCAGATTGTGCCAGCCGTTGACGGCGAAGACCCCGAAGACATTCTCCGAGGTGATCTCGAGGCCCGTGTCGAAGCTTGCGTCGTAGAAGAAGCCGATGATCCCAACGATGACCAGGCCGACGCCGGCGAGGGTGCAGTAGAGCTGGGCTGGGGTGGTAGTCACATCGGTTGCTTCGGCGGGAGCCGGGGTGCTGCAAACTACCTACTTCCGTGATCCGTGCCCACAGCTACGCCGTAAGTACGTGCGTGGGGAAATGAGCTCGAACTTGACCATCGACGCGCTTCAGCGCCTTGCCGACGAGGATCTGATGACCCTCGTCGAGCGCAAGGACGCCGACGCCTTCGAGATCCTCTACGACCGCCATGGTGGCGCGGCGTACTCGCTCGCGCATCGAATCGTAGGCAATCCCGGTGTCGCCGAGGAGGTGACGCAGGAGGCCTTCATCTCGGTCTGGCGCAGCGGCGCTCGTTTCGACGCGACCCGCGGCAGCGTTCGCTCGTGGACGCTTGGCATCGTGCGCAACCGAGCGATCGATGCCCTGCGCCGCGCCTCGGGTTCGGCGCCGAAGCTCGATCTCGACGACGATGCCGTGCTCGAGGGCCAGTGGGCCAGCGAGTTGACCGACTCAGAGGCGATTCGCAGAGAGACCTCGCTCAAGCTCAGGGGGGCGCTGCACGAGCTCCCCGCGGAGCAGTCCGAGGTCATCGCCCTCGCCTACTTCGGCGGGTTCACGCACTCGGAGATCGCCGAGATGCTGGCGATGCCGCTGGGTACCGTTAAGGGCAGGATGAGACTGGGGCTGGAGAGAGCCCGGCTGATGCTGGCCGAGAGCATGGGTGTCGAGGGGCCCTCGGAGGTGCTGCCGTGAGCCGCGACGTCCACGCCGACGCCGAGTTGCTGCGCGACGATCTCGCCGCGTACTCGTTGGGTGCTCTGGAAGCGACCGAGGAGGCCGAGCTGGAGCGCCATCTCGACGGCTGTGACGCCTGCCGCGAGCGGCTCCTGTGGCTGCGCCCTGCCGTCGACCTTCTGCCCGGGTCGGTGGTGCAGCGCACTCCACCCGAGAGCCTGCGTCGGGGCCTGATGGCGACAGTCCGCGCCGAGGCGGCCGAGGCGTCGCCGCCGCACGAGTCGCGGGCCGAGCGGCCAGAGCCGTGGTGGCGAGGCCTGACCAACGTGATGCTGCGTCCGGCAACAGGCATGGTCGTGCTGATCGTGCTCGTCCTCGGCGTCGCCGGTGGCTACCTGCTGCGTGGCGAGGGAGATGTGCAGGGCAGTGAGTTCATCAAGGGGGTTCCGGCCCCGGGTGTCCAGGTCTCCGCCACGCTCGAGCGCCACGGTGATTCGGGCACGCTGCACGTCAACCAGATGCCCAAGCTCAGCCGTGACGAGGTCTACCAGGTGTGGGTCCAGCGCGCCGACGTGATGGAGCCGCGAAGCACGTTCGTCCTCGACGGCGACGGCAGCGCCGAAGCCGCCGTCCCGGGCCCGCTCGGTGGCGCCGAGGCCGTACTGGTCACCGCCGAACCTCGGCCCGGGAGCACCCGGCCCACCTCGCCCGCGATCCTGGAAGCACCGCTGCGCTAACGGCGCACGGCGACCGTGTCGCCAGCCTCGTGTAGCCGCTGCATATAGTCAAAGGCGATGGCTCAGGCGACTTGTTACAGGCATCCGGACCGCGAAACGAACGTTTCCTGCTCCAACTGCGTTCGGCCGATCTGCCCCGACTGCATGACGTCGACCCCGGTCGGGATGCGCTGTCCCGAATGCACCCGTGAGCGAACTGTGGTCAAGAACATTGGCGGCCGGCCGGGGTCCTCCGACGCGCCGGCGACGTACGTTTTCATCGGCCTCTGCGTGCTCGGCTTCCTCGGCCAGTTGGCGACCGGGGGGGACCTCTTTCGCGGCGGCGGCACACTCGGCTTCGACGGGCTCTTCTTCGCCCCTTTCGCCGACGCGGGCGAGTGGTATCGGACCGTCAGCTACGGCTTCCTGCATTCGGGGGTCCTGCACCTGGGGCTCAACCTGCTCGCGCTGTACATCCTCGGCAGCCTGCTGGAGCCGGCGATCGGGACGCGCCGCTTCGTCGCGATATTCGTCATCTCCGTCCTCGGCGGAGCACTCGGCGTCGCGCTGATCGAGCCGGGCTCGCCCACCGTCGGCGCCTCCGGCGGGGTCTTCGGGCTGATGGCCGCAGCCTTTCTCATCGCCCGCGATCGCGGCATGGACGAGCTCGCGTCGCAGATCGGCTTCTTCGTCGTCATCAACCTCGTCTTCACCTTCTCCGTGCCCCGGGTCAGCATCGGCGGCCATATCGGCGGGCTGCTCGCAGGCGCGGCGGTCGCCTTCGCGATCTCCACCGTCGGTCGCCGCCGCGGCACCCAGCCCCAGCCAGGGCTCGAAGCGATCGTCCTGCTCGGGATTCTCGCCGCGGTGGTGGTGGCGACGGTGGTGGCGGTCTCGGGTACGAGTGAGCCGACGATTTCCTGAGCTCTCGGCTTAGAGCTCGGCGGTTTGCGCGGGCTCGAACGGCGGCAGTGAGGGGAGTGGTGGGTCGGGCGGTGCTGGTCGGCACGGGGCGTTGAAGCTGTGCTGTGTCGAGTTATCGGTGCTGTACGCGCATAACTCGCCACGCTGAGCCCGGGTCGACATGCGCGCCCGAATTACTCACCTTCCTCGCTGACCCGAACCCACCTCCAACTCTTCGAAGCTCAAGCCTGCGGGAGCGTCAACAACGTCCGGATGCAGCAGATGCGCAAGCAGCTCGACGCCGTCGACCAACCTCGGCCCGGGACGCGAGAACGAAGCGGCGGCATCGACAGCGACGATCCGTTGCGCCCCCAGCGATCGCAGCCATTCACCGTGTTCGCGGACCTGCACCGCCGCTTCGGCGGCATAGAGGCCGCACGGCATCGCGACGACGATCTCCGGCCGCGCCGCCACGAGCTCATCGCGTGAGACGACTTTCGACTTCTCGCCGGCTGCGCCGAGCACATCTGTTCCGCCCGCGAGTTCGATCATCTCGGGGATCCAGTGTCCGCCGATGAAGGTCGGCTCGAGCCACTCGAGCGCCGCGACCCGCGGGCGCTTGGCAGCCTCGACCGCCGTGCTGACCGCGTCGAGACGGTGGCGAAGCTCGGCGACCCGGTGCTCGCCCCGACGAGGCTCGCCAACCGCAGCGGCGATCGTTCGGATGTCGCCCAGTACCTCCTCCAAGGTCTCCGGATCGAGGGAGACGACTTCGGGCGCGGTTGGTAGGCGGGCGGCCACGGCGCGGACGTCGTCGAAGGAGACGGCACAAACAGCGCACAGCGCCTGGGTCAGGATCAGGTCGGTGTCGAGATGCTCGAGCACGTCCTCGTCGAGGCGGTAGAGGGATTCGCCGCGTTCTGTCACTTCACGCACCCGGCGGTCGATCTCGGCAGGCTCCAAGCCCTCGCCGATCACGCTCGAGGTCAGCTTCGGAAGCGATGTGACCTCGGCCGGGTAATCGCACTCATGCGTGACGGCGACGACGGAGTCGCCGAGGCCGAGCGCGTACAGCGCCTCGGTCGCCGAGGGCACCAGGCTCGCGATCCTCATCACCCGACGAATATAGGCTTGAGCTATGAGCGATCTACTTTCGGACGAGGAAATCAGCAGGCGGCTGAGCACTGCCGGCGGCTGGAGCCGCGACGGCGACGCGATCGTGAAGAAGTTCGATCGCGACGACTTCGTCGGCTCGGTCGATTTCGTCAAAGCGATCGTCGAGCCGGCGGAGGCGATGGGCCATCACCCCGACCTCGAGATCTCCTGGAGCGAAGTCACGGTGACGATCACCAATCACTCCGCCGGCGGGCTCACCGAGGCGGACTTCGAGCTCGCCGCAAAGATCGACGGCCTCACCTGAATGGAGGCCATCGCGGCGCGTGAGGAGGTCCGCTTTCGATCCGGTGATGACGACTGTGCTGCCTGGCTCTTCAGGCCCGACGGTGGCGAGCAGCGTCCCTGCATCATCTTGGCCCACGGCTTCGGCGGCACGCGAGAGGCGCGGCTGGACGCCTACGCCGAGCGTTTCTGCGCCGCCGGATACGTCGCGCTGGTCTTCGACTACCGCCATTTCGGGGCCTCAGCGGGCGAGCCTCGGCAGCTGATCTCGATCCGCCGCCAGCGCGTCGACTGGCAGGCGGCGGTCGCGTACGCACGCGAGCTCGAAGACGTCGACGCGAACCGCGTGGTCGCCTGGGGCACCTCGTACGCCGGCGGGCACGTGATCGAGTTGGCGGCGGCCGACAGGCGGCTCGTGGCCACGATCGCGCAGACGCCGTTCACCGACGGGCCCGCCACGCTGCGGGGGTTGGGTGCAGCGAACTTGATCCGACTCGCCGGCGCCGCGATGCGCGACCAGCTACGCGCGCTGCTCGGACGTGAGCCGTGCCCGATCGCGCTCGTCGGACCGCCTGGCACCGTTGCAGCGATGAACACGCCCGACGCGATGCCGGGCTACACCGCCCTGTTCCCTGCCGGGCAGCCGATGCGCAACGAGTTCATTCCGCGCGGCTTGGTCGGCATGCCGTTCTTCTCACCGCTGCGCCAGGCAGCGAAGGTCGAGTGTCCACTGCTCGTTCAGGTCTGCGCCGATGACGCCATCACGCCGCCGCCACCGGCCCGAAAGGTGGCCGAGCGGGCGCCGCGAGGGGAGTTGCGTGAGTACCCGGGCGGCCATTTCGAGGTCTATCTCGGTGATCATTTCGAACGGTCGATCACCGACCAGCTCGACTTCCTCGAGCGCGTCCTCTAGGCCGCCGAGATGCGCCTCCTCCACATCCTCGGCACGCGCCCGAACATGGTCAAGATGGCGCCGGTGATCGCGGCCACGCGTGAGCGTTTCGGCAGCGATAGCTGTGTCGTGGTTCATACCGGCCAGCACTACGACGCGGCGATGTCGGACGTCTTCTTCGACGAGCTCGGGATGCCGCAGCCCGATCACATGCTCGCGGTCGGCTCCGGCGGTCACGGCGAGACCACGGCGAGGGTGCTCGAGCGACTCGAGCCCGTCCTGAGCGCCGAGCGGCCCGACATGGTCTTGGTCCCGGGCGACGTCAACTCGACCCTGGCGGCCGGCCTTTGCGCCGCAAAGCTCGGAATCGCCGTCGGCCACATCGAGTCGGGCCTGCGCAGCTTCGATCGCACGATGCCCGAGGAGATCAACCGGATCGTCACCGATCACCTCTCCGAACTGCTGTTTCTGCACTCGGCCGAGGCTGAGGACAACCTGCGCGCCGAGGGCCTGGCGGACACGGCGTTTCGCTTCGTTGGCAACACCATGATCGACACGCTTGTTGCGCTCGAGCCCCGCTTTCGCGAGCGAGGCGCCGCGCGCGGACTCGGATTCGAGCCCGGCTCTTATCTGCTGGTCACGCTGCATCGCCCGGCGCTGGTCGACGGGCCGCTGCTGGCGGATGCGATCGCGGCGCTCGAGGATGTGTCGCAGACGATGCCCGTCGTCTTTCCTGTGCACCCCCGCACCCGCAAGATGCTCGGGCGCAGCGAGACGAAGTCCCTGCGCCTGGTCGATCCCGTCGGCTACCTGGACTTCCTCTCGCTCGAGGCGGACGCCGCCGCCGTGCTCACGGACTCCGGCGGGATCCAGGAGGAAACGACCTTCCTCGGTGTGCCTTGCTTCACCCTGCGCGACAACACCGAGCGCCCGGTGACGATTCGTGCCGGGACGAACACGCTGCTCGGCCTCGCCCCACAGCGGATCACTGCGATCCCCGGGATGCTCGAAGCAGCGCCCTCGGCAGCCGCAGAGACGCCGCCGCTTTGGGACGGCCGTGCGGCGCAGCGAGTTGTTGACGCGCTCGAGGCCTGGTGACGGCGACGGCCGCTCAGGCTTCCGGGTGGGGTTGGTGGTAGCTTCGCGCCCGTGGCGCTTCCCTCGCTGGTTCCCAAGGACCGCGTCTTCTTCGACCTCTTCAATCAGAGCGGTCAGAACACGGTGCGTGCTGCCAAGCTGCTCAAGCAGATGCTCGAAAACTGGCCCGAGCAGCGCGATCTCGCCCGCGAGATCCTGCTCGCCGAGCAGGAGGGCGACAAGATCACACACAACATCGTCCACCGCGTCAACACCACTTTCGTCACCCCGATCGACGGTGAGGACATCTACGGCCTCGCGACCCAGCTCGACGACATCGTCGACTACATCGACGAGACGGCCGACTTCATGGGCCTGTACAAGATCGAGGCCCCGATGGAGCAGGCGCTGGAGCTTGCCGACGTCCTGGTCAAGTCGTGCGAGCAGCTCGCCATGGCGCTCGAGCATCTGCGTGGCTTCAAGGACCTCGAGGGCTACTGGATCGAGATCCACCGGCTCGAGAACGAGGGCGACCGCCTCTATCGCGACGCGGTCGCCTCGCTCTTTGCCAACGGGATCGATCCGATGGTCGTGATTCGCTGGAAGGACCTGTTTACCGTGCTCGAGAAGGCGATCGACGCGACCGAGACGGCGGCCCACATCCTCGAGGGCATAGTCATCAAGAACGCGTGAGGGCGCCGGGGAACTACGCATCTCTGCGTCCTCGACCGGCGGGCTCGCTCACGTACCGCTTGCGTACGCTCGCTTCGCCCACCGGCCTGCGTCCTTGACCTGCTCGTCCCCCGACCCCCTCACTGGTACCCGCTCGAGTGAGTGAAGCTGATCTCATTCTCGTCATCGTCGTCGCCACAGCGCTGGCGTTCGACTTCACCAACGGTTTTCACGACACCGCCAATGTCGTTGCGACCTCGATCTCGACGCGCGCGATGTCGCCGCGAATCGCCGTTGCCTTCGCCGCGGTGCTGAACTTCGCCGGCGCCTTCATCTCGCTGGAGGTGGCCGCGACGGTGGCAAACGACGTCGTCGACCCGCTCTCGATTACGACGACGGTGATCTTCGCCGGGCTCGTCGGGGCGATCGCCTGGAACCTGCTCACCTGGTACTTCGGCTTACCGTCGAGCTCCTCGCACGCGCTGATCGGCGGCGTCGTCGGCGCCACCGTGGTCGCGGCGGGCACCGATGCCGTCTTCGGTGACGGAATTCTCGGCAAGGTCTTGATCCCGGCGTTGATCGCGCCTGTGCTCGCCTTCGTCGTCGGCGGGATCGGGATCGTGCTCTGTTACCGGATCGTCGGCCGTCAGCGTCCGGGACCGGTGACGAGAGGGTTTCGATTCGGACAGGTTCTCTCGGGCGGACTGCTGGCACTCGCCCATGGCACCAACGACGCCCAGAAGACGATGGGCGTGATCACGCTCGCGTTGGTCGCCAACGGCAATCTCTCCTCCGAGGGCTTCGAGGTGCCGACTTGGGTCGTGATCTCGGCGGCGACGGCGATCGCGCTCGGGACCTATACGGGCGGATGGCGGATCATCAAGACGATGGGAACGAGGATCATCAAAATGGACGCGGCTCAAGGGTTCTCGGCCCAGGGAGCGGGCGCTGCAGTGATCCTCGCCTCGTCGCATTTCGGGTTCCCGCTTTCGACGACACAGGTGATCGCCGGGGGCGTCATGGGCGCCGGCGCCGGCAAGCGCCTCTCGGCGGTGCGCTGGGGTGTCGCCGGCAACATCGTCTCCGCCTGGCTGCTGACGCTTCCGGCGGCCGCGTTCATCGGTGGCGTCACCTACCTGGTCACCGACCTCTTTCCGGGCGCGAGCGGTCCGGTTATCGTCGCAGCGGCCGGGCTCGCGCTCGCCGCGGTTGCCTTCACCCGGCGGATTCGCCAGGGTACGCCGGGGACGGTGGGGTAAGGAACCAATGCTTGCCACGCTCGTCGACACCAAGGCGCTTTGGCAAACCGTCGCCGCCGCATTCCTGGCCGGGGTCGGGACGACGGTGGTGTTCTCGTTCGCGATTCTCGGCGTCGCCCGTTTCTCCGAGGCCAATCGTCAAGGACGCTCGGTCGAGGCCCTGCTGTTCGGTGCCTTGGCGACCTTCGGTCTGCTCGCGACGGCAGCAGCGATCGTGTTCGGCGTTATCGTGATGACGACGAAATGAGAGCGAGATAAAGACCGCACGCAACATCGCGATCATCCTCGTGCTCG
>JBKJXG010000248.1:0-5215 GCA_046716525.1 Solirubrobacterales bacterium | reverse complement strand
AGAGCGGGAGCACCGACGACGTAGAGCGATAGCTGCTCGCCTTCGAGCTCGACGAGGAACTCGAGCAGCTGCTTGGCGCCGGCGCCGTCGAGCGCGTCGAGGTCGCCGAGACGTCCCGCGAGCTGGTCTCGGGCCTCATCCGACAGTCCTTCGACGTCATCGAAGACGTCGGTGTCGGTGGCCGAGTCCGGCGCCGCCGGCGGATCGAAGCCGAGTCCGTCGAGGGCGCTGCGAAGGGCGTCGGCGTGCGCCTGTTCCTGAGCACGGAAGGTCTCGAGCGTCGTCTTCAGTGCTGGCTCGACCCCGTTTGCCGCCGCGGCGGTCGAGTAGGCGAGCACGGTCACCTGCTCGAATCCGATCGCCTCGACGAGAAAGTCACGCAGGTCCTCGTCGTCGGGTGCCTGGGCGAGCGCGGCGCCTGGCTGGACGAGCGCGGCGAAGGTGAGCGCGCCGGCGCCGAGGGCGCCGCGGCGCAAGTGCTCGCGACGGGTTGTGGCGAAATCGGTCATCCGCCGTCCTCGGTGGTGGTTGCCTCGGTCGTCGAGGTTGCCTTGGTCGGTTCGTCGACCTCGGGCTCATACGGATCATCGGCGCCGCCGGTAACGAACGCGTTCGGAGCGGGATCCTTACGCTGCTCGATATTGATCGCGGCGAGGACCGCCGCAATCTCGGCAACGCCTTGGGTGCCCGCCGCCCGGACCTCGGTCGACGATCCGAGCCCTGCGAGCTCGCGGTAGGCGGCGATGGCCGCGTCCGAGGCATCGACAACGTCGCTGACGTCGGGCGCTTCGGCCTCCTCGGCGCCGAGTTCGCCGAGCTGTGAGATGCGTTCGTCTTGAAGCGAGAGAACATCCTTGGCTGGGGTGATTCCGGCGAGTCCGTCGTTGTCGTAGGCGCCTTGCAGCGCTGTTTCGGCCCCGAGCGCGGCACTGAGCAGCTCGCCATCGCGGCCTTCGGCGCGGGGATCGTCCTCCTCGCCGCATGAGGCGAGGACGAGGCCGGCGGCACGGGTGCCGCCGAGGGCGATGAAGCCGCGACGCGAGAGGCTGGGCATTCGCGGCACCCTACAAGGGCATGAGCTCCGATCCAGCCCTCGACGCGCTCACGGCGACCGTCGTCGACTGTCGCCTGTGCCCCCGCCTGGTCGCCTGGCGCGAGGACGTCGCGGCTGAGCCGCCGCGGCGCTACCGCGGTCAGGACTACTGGGCGCGCCCCCTGCCGGGCTTCGGCGATCCGCAGGCGACGATCCTGATCGTCGGCCTCGCCCCCGCCGCCCACGGGGCCAATCGCACCGGGCGCATGTTCACCGGCGATCGCTCGGGCGACTGGCTCTACGCCGCACTTCACCGTCGCGCCCTGGCAAGTCAGCCGACCTCCGAGCACGCAGGCGACGGGCTCGAGCTCCACGGCGCCTACGTCTCAGCGGTGGTCCGCTGTGCGCCGCCCGCGAACAAGCCGACTCCCGCCGAGCGTGATCAATGCTTGCCCTATCTCGAGCGCGAGCTCGAGCTGCTCGAGGGCGTGAGGGTGATTGTCACCCTGGGCTCGTTTGCCTGGGACGGCGCCCTGCGAGCGTTGCGCGGGATCGGCCTGGCGACGCCGCGACCGCGACCGCGCTTCGGCCATGGCGCCGAGGCGACGATCGGGCCATATTCGCTGCTCGGATGCTTTCACCCGTCGCAGCAGAACACGTTCACGGGCAAGTTGACGGTGGAGATGATCGACGCTGCATTCGCGCGGGCGGCAGAGATTGCCGGCTGAGCAACGAGGCGCCCGGCCTCGGTCTCAGCAGTGATACTGAGTTCGGATGATCCCGGTCAACATTCCGAACAGCCTGACGATGCTGCGGATCCTGGCGGTGCCGGTGGTCGTGGTCGCGTTGCTCGACGAGACGCCCGACGGGGACCTGATCGCTGCGATCGTCTTCGCCCTCGCCGCTGTCACCGATGGCCTCGACGGCTACATCGCCCGGCGCCGCCAAGAGGTGACGACCTTCGGCAAGCTCATGGACCCGTTGGCCGACAAGCTGTTGGTGATCGCCGCGCTGATCTCGCTCGTCTCCCAGAACCGCCTGGCGGCATGGGTGGCGATGGTGATCATCGCTCGCGAGCTCGCGGTGACTGGCCTGCGCGGCCTCGCCGCCGAGCGTGGGCTGGTGATTGCCGCGAGCCCGCTCGGCAAGCTCAAGACGTTCCTCCAGATCGTCGCGATCCTCGCGCTGATCGCGATCGACCCGACGCCGGTCTGGGCTGAGGTTCTGCTCTACGTCGCTGTCGCGGTGACTGTGATCTCGGGCTTCGACTATCTCTGGAGCCTTCGCAAGGGCTTCGAGGAGACGCCACCCGAGGCGGCGGTCGAGCCGGCCAACTAGCGTTGCCCGGAGCTCAGGCGCCGGGTGCTTCCAGCCACTCGCGCCGTGTGGTGTGATGGCGCGTGTGCTCTCCGGTCTCGAGCTCGGCGAGGATCTCGGCGAGCTCGCCTGAGCGCTCGGCGACGACGGTGTGGCGGTGGATCGTCTCGAGGTTCTCCTGGCGGGCGAGGATGAAGCCGTCTACGGCCAGCTGCGGATAGGCCGCGGCAACCCGGCGGATCATCTCGCGGACGACATCTTCGACGAATCGCGGATTGCGATGCGCCTTCTCGACCACGTCGGCCTCATCCGAACGCTTCATCAGCTCATAGATCTCCGAGCTCATGGACTGCTCGACGATGCGCAGCAGGTCGCGCGCATCGAGCTCGAGCGTGGCACCCTCGGTACGACCGATATGAAGTGAGCCGATCCCGCGCTGGTTGTGGGTCGCGACGGGAACCGCGGTGAATATTCGCTCGATCTCGTCGTCGTCGAAGCCGTCGGCAAGCAAGCGCTCACGTGAGCGGCCGGTGAGCAGCTCCTGCGCGCAGGGACAGGCGGTCATGCCCTGGGCCTCGACGCCGGTCAACGTGCGCGTACCGCGCTCGGAGGCGACGGCGGTGCCGAACAGCGTGTAGATCTCCTGGGTCGGCAGATCCGAGCTCGGTGTCCTCACTGTCTCCGGGTACCGAGCGGCGATCGTGACCTCGGCCCGCAGGGCGTTCTGGCGCTCGCGCACCTGCTCGGCGATCTGACCGGCGAGCTCCTCGGCGCGCAGCGTCTCGGCGAGCACGACGCCGTCGATCGCCTCGTTGACGATCTCCTCGAAACGCGACATATGGACGCCGGCCTGCTGCGGGTTGAGGTCGACCAGGCATTCGAGCTCGGCGAAGTAGAGATTGCCGGCTTCCGCGTCGCTCCTGCTGCCGGGCGCGGCGGCCACCCGCAGCACCTTCTCGACGCCGCACACGCCGACGCGGGTGAGGCTGACCTCGACTGCGGGGCGACCGGCCTGGACGTCGGTGCTCGCCGCTGCAATCGAGGCGGTGTCGGTTGTCGCCATTCCCGAAAGGTTAGATGGCCGGTCGATCGAGCCGGCGAACGCATCCAAGTGGGCGGATCATGTGTGTGCAGTGACTGTGGTCACAGAAAGATCGGTTGTTCCCCAAATAACATCGGACAGGGCCTATACTCAGCCGCCAATAGGAGGAGACGGGGGATGTCGGGAGAGGCGGAAGTGCTGCTAGTGGATCATGGGGCCGTGGGGGACGGATCCGCAGGCGCGAACGGTGACGGCTCACTGCCCGACTCCGACGAGCTTCGCGGTCTGATCGTCAATGGGCAAGAGCGCGGCTACCTGACGTTCGAGGAGATCTCAGCGACGCTGGAAGAGGTCGACGTGACCAAGGAGCAGGTCCAGAGCCTGCACGCCCACCTGATCGAGCACGGGGTCGACGTCATCGCCACGAACGGCGTCAGCGCCTATAAGGAGGCCCAGGGCGACTCGGCGCCGGGTCAGGCGAAGGGTCCGGAGCTCGATCTCACGGTCGAGCCGAGCCTCGATTCGCTGCGCCTGTATCTGCGCTCGATCGGCCGGGTGGAATTGCTGACTGCAGATCAGGAGGTGTCGCTGGCGAAGCGGATCGAAAAAGGCGACATGCGGGCCAAGCAGCACATGGTCGAGGCCAACCTGCGCCTCGTGGTCTCGATCGCCAAGGGCTACCTCGGCCGCGGACTCAGCTTCCTCGATCTGATCCAGGAAGGATCGCTGGGGTTGATCAGGGCGGTGGAGAAGTTCGATTACCGGCGCGGGTTCAAGTTCTCCACGTATGCGACGTGGTGGATTCGCCAGGCGGTTACGCGTGCGATCGCCGACAAGGCGCGCACGATCCGGATTCCCGTTCACATGGTGGAGAAGCTCAATCGCGTCGTCCAGGCCGAACGCCAGCTGGTGCAGAGGCTCGGGCGAGAGCCGGAGCCGGAGGAGATCGCGGCGGAGCTCAAGGTGACGGTCCGCGAGGTCCGCGACATCCTGCGTCTCGCGCAGACGCCGGTCTCGCTGGAGAAGCCGGTGGGCGAGGAAGACGATTCCGAGCTTGGTGATTTCGTCGCCGACGACCAGATCGAGGAACCGTTCGAAAGAGCGACGGAGAACCTGCAGCGCGAGGACGTCCAGCGCGCCCTCAAAATGCTCCCCGATCGCGAGCGACAGGTGATCGAGCTGCGCTACGGGCTCCGCGGCCACGAGCCGCTGACGCTCGAGGAGGTCGGGCGAGCGTTCGGGGTGACGCGCGAACGCATTCGCCAGATCGAGAACAACACGCTGAAGAAGCTGAAGCAGCTGCCGGAGGCGCAGCGGCTTCGAGAATTCGCCTAAGCCAGGGCCGCAGGCGGGGCTGTTTCGCCGCCACGCAGAGCGGGAACAGGACAAAGGCGGCGTTCTATAGTGCGTATCGCCGCCTGCCTACGACTGAAGGAGATTGAAATGGCTGACGCTCCGAAGAACACCGACGACGCCAAGGGCAAGGTCAAGGAGGCCGCCGGCTCGCTAAGTGGCGACGACAGCCTCAAGCGCGAGGGCAAGGTCGACCAGGCCTCGGGCACCGTCAAGGACAAGGTTGGCGGCGCCGCCGACAAGGTCAAGGACACGATCAGGCGCGACTGAGTCGTCCTGGCGCGCGGCGCGCGCCGCCCGAATTCGCAACGGCGCCCCGCGGGGCGCCGTTTGCGTTCGGGGCCTCAGTCCTCGCGGGCGTAGGGGTTGTAGGAACGATCGGATTCGGTGATCGCGGCGGCGTCGCCGGTCGCTTCGGCCTCTTGTCGACGCTGCGCGGCGGGACCGAGGCGACCGGAGCTGTAGGCCCA
>JBKJXG010000247.1:0-12523 GCA_046716525.1 Solirubrobacterales bacterium | reverse complement strand
GTCTACCTCCTCCAGCCGGTCTACAACATCCTGCTGGCAGCGTTCTTCGAGTGGGGCGTCGCCGTCCATGACCTCGACATCGAGGCGATCCAGAACGGGACCAAGTCGAAGGAGCAGCTCCGCCAGGAGCTCAAGGGGATCGGCCAGAAGGCCCTCCGCCAGATCGGCAAGGACTACATCTTCTTCCCGCTGCTGAGCGGGCGCGAGTGGAAGAAGACCCTGTACGCCAACCTGACCGCGAACTTCGCCCGCAACTTCTGGACATACGCGATCATCTTCTGCGGGCATTTCCCCGACCAGACCTTCTCCTTCTCACAGGAGGAGGCGGTGGACGAGTCGAAGGGCGCCTGGTACGTGCGCCAGATGATCGGGGCGGCGAACATCGACGGCGGGCCCCTGTTCCACGTCGCCGCGGGAAACCTCTCGTTCCAGGTCGAGCATCACCTCTATCCGGATATACCCTCGACCCGTTACGCCGAGATCGCGCCCAAGGTCCGCTACGTCTGCAAGCGATACGGGCTGCCGTATAACACCGGCCCATTCCTGCAGCAATGGGGCATGGTCCAGCGCACGATCCTGCGCCTCGCCTTTCCCGGCGGCAAGGTCAGGCCCAAGCCGGGGCCCTACCAGGGGACCGACACCGAGCCGGGTCCGGCGGCGAGCAACGGTGGCGCGTCCGCGGCTTCGAACGGAGGCGAACAGGCGGGCGCGAACGGCTCTTCCAAGTCGAAGCCGGCGGCGACGAAGAACGTCCCGGCCGACGTGCCCGGGGACGGCGAAAGCGAGTAGCTCACGCGCCCGGCAGGATTCGAACCTGCGGCCTATCGCTCCGGAGGCGATCGCTCTATCCCCTGAGCTACGGGCGCTCGGCGGGTCAGTCTAGACGCGATCCGCTAGCCGTCCGGGCCGCTCGTGACTACCGTAGTCGGCGATGGAGCTCGATCTCGTCTTTCTCGGCACCGGTGGTTCGGTGCCCACCGCGCGGCGCTCGACCGCATGCCTGCTGGCCCGCGCCGGCGGCGACCGGCTGCTGTTCGACTGCGGTGAGGGCTCGCAGCGCCAGATGCAGCGTTCAACGGGCCTCGTCCAAGTCGACGAGATCTTCATCACCCATTTGCACGCCGATCACTACCTCGGAATCCCGGGGCTGCTCAAGACCTATGACCTCAACGACCGCGAGAAGCCGCTTCGCGTCTATGGCCCACCGGGGCTGATCGACCTGTTCAGCGCGCTAGGGCGGATCTTCGGCCGCCTGCGCTACGAGGTTGAGCTCGGAGAGCTGGAGCCTGGGGAGGCGGTCCGCCACACCGACTACGAGGTGCGCTCGTTCGAGGTCGCGCATCGCATGCGCGCCTACGGCTATGCCCTGGTCGAGGACGCGCGGCCCGGGCACCTCGACGCCGAGGCTGCGGCGCGCCTGGGCGTCACCCACGGGCCCGACCTCGGACGGCTCCAGCGTGGGGAAGAGGTGCAAGGCGCGAACGGCACCGTGTGCCCGGCAGACGTCATGGGCGACGAGCGCGCTGGGCGCAAGCTCGTCGTCACCGGCGACACCTCTCCCTGTGAGATGACCCGGCTCGCGGCCCATCAGGCCCAGGTACTCGTCCACGACGCGAGCTTTGCCGACGACGAGGTCGCTCGCGCCGCTGAGACCGGCCATTCGACCGCGCGCCAGGCGGCCGAGCTCGCGCACGACGCTGAGGTCGAGATGCTGGCGCTGGTCCACGTCTCCTCGCGCTACGACGTCCGCGCGGTACTCGATCAGGCCCGTGACGCCTACGAGACCTCGGTCGCGCCCCGCGACTTCGATGTGATCGAGGTTCCGTTCCCGGAGCGTGGTGCACCCCGCTTGATCGAGAGCGGCGCAAGGCCGCGCCGTGAGTCGAGGCCGAATCCAGGGACCGACGCGGCGTGATCGACGAGCATCTGGCGAGGCATTTGCACGTCGAGTCGCTGCGCCATCGCGATCTGCATCCCGAGCACGACCCCCATGTGCTGTTTCAAGCCTCGACGGTCGGCGCTCTGCTCGAGGGAGCATTCGACGGTGACGTCACCTTCGGCGAGCTCGCCGAGCACGGCGATCTCGGTCTCGGCACGCTGAACGGCCTCGACGGCGAGATGATCGCCGTCGACGGTGAGTTCTTTCGTGCCGACACCGAGGGCCACGTCGACGCGATCCCCGCGACCGAGCGCACTCCGTTCGCGGCGCTTGCCTGGTTCGAGCCGTCGGTGGAGCAGGAGATCGAGGGGCCACTCGACTACGAGGAGTTCCTCGCTGAGCTCGACCGCGTCGCCGCCGACGACAGCGCCGCCTGCGCGCTGCGAATCGACGGCGAGTTCGAGTTCGTCCGCGCACGCTCTGTGCCTCGCCAGCTTCCGCCGTACCGGCCGCTGGCCGAGGTGGTGGCTGACCAGAGCGTCTTTCAGTTCGACGAGATCTCCGGAACGCTCGTCGGTTTTCGCTTCCCCAGCTACGCCTCTGGCCTGGAGGTCGAGGGCTTTCACCTCCACTTCATCTCGGACGATCGAGCCTGTGGCGGCCACGTGCTCTCGTGCTCGCCCCTCCACGTCCGCGCCGGCTTCGACCTCGCCGGCGAGCTGCACGTGGAGCTGCCGCCCGATGTCGACCTGGAGTCGGCGGAGCTCGACGCCCAGACACGCGGTGCGCTCGCCAGACTCGAGCGCGATGGCTGACCGCCGACGGGCTCAGCCCAGTGGCGCCACCTGGTCGGCGATCGAGTAGGCGAGCTCACGCGCCTTGTCCTCCTGAAGAAAGTGCTTTGCCCTGAGCAGCTCCGGATCTGAGACGCCGACGACCTGCTTGGCGATCTCGAGCTGGTCGAGGCCGAGCGCAGGGTCGAGCTCGCCCCAGATGATCCGAGCCGGATAGCTGCGCTTTGCGAGACCGGCCCAAAGCAGCTCACGTTTTGCCTCGGTGAGCTCGAAGCCGCGCATGATCCGCAGAAAGGCGCGGCCGCGGTCGCCGCGTACGAGCAGCTCGCGGTGCGCATAGATCTCGGCTGTGGAGACCGCGCGGCGGTCGGCGACGCCCTGCGCTCGAAACAAAGCTGCGAACAGCGGCGGCGGCGTCAGCCGCAGCCAGAGCTCGCCGATGCCACGAATCGAGAACGGGTGCATCGTCCACGGCCGATGGAAGGTTGCGGGATCGAGCGGTGCGTTGAGGACCGTGAGCGAGAGCACCCGGTCGGGGTTTCGCACGGCCCATTCGCACCCGACCGGCCCGCCGATGTCGTGCACGACGAGGTGGCAACGATCAAGTCCGAGCGCGTCGATTGCCTCGCCCGTCCAGCGCGCGAGGCCGCTCCAGCTGTAGTCGAACCCGTCGGGGCGCTCGGCGAGCCCGAGGCCAGGGAAGTCGAAGGCGATGGCACGCAGTCCCTGATCGGCGAGCGGCGGGATCACCTTGCGATACAGAAACGAGCTCGTCGGAACGCCGTGCAGGAGGACGACGTTCGGCCCCTCGCCCTGCTCGCGGACGAAGCTGCGAACGCCGCCGGCGGCAAATCGGCGCCCGGCAGCGCTGTGGATGTCGATCAGCTCGGCGACTTCGGCCTTCACGCAGGAGATCATTACCTAAGTGCTTCTCGCAACGTCGGCGCAAACTTCGTACGAGTCGCCGGCGGGCGCCTTTGCCCTTGCTAGGGTGACTGCGTCGGTTCCTTTAACCAGGTCCAGTGAGGCCAGGAAGGGGCACGTATGCCAGTCGGACCCAACAGGGTCGTGCTCGATCACGACGATTTGCGCCGCACGCTCGTGCGGATCGCGCACGAAATCGTCGAGAAGAACCCTGAATCACAGTCGCTTGCGCTCGTCGGCATCCACACTCGCGGCGCCGTGCTTGCTCGCCGCCTGCACACCTTGGTCGGTGAGCTCACCGGCTACGAGGTTCCGCTCGGCGATCTCGACATCTCCTTCTATCGCGACGACATTCCAGGCCGCGACCCCAGCGCCCAGCCGATCGTTCACTCCTCCCACCTCGACTTCGACCTCGACGGGCGTACGGTGGTCTTGGTCGACGACGTGCTCTTCACCGGGCGCACGGTCCGCGCCGCGATCGACGCTCTCTTCGACTACGGGCGGCCCGAACGCGTCCAGCTCGCGGTACTCGCCGATCGCGGTCACCGCGAGCTGCCGATCCGCCCCGACTACGTCGGCAAGAACCTGCCGACCTCTCGCGACGAGCGCGTCTTCGTCCATCTCGAGGAAAGCGACGGGAACGACGAAGTCACGATCGAAGAGCCGACTGCCGAGGCGCCAGAGCCGGGTACGCCCGCCGGAGCCGGGGCCGGTGAGCGCCTGTGAAGCATCTGCTTGCCATCGAGGAGCTCGAGCGTGCCGACGTCGAGCGGATCATGTCGCGGGCCTCGAGCTTCGCCGAGATCGGCCGCCGCGACATCAAGAAGGTGCCGACGCTGCGCGGGCGCACCGTGGTCAGCCTCTTCTACGAGTCGAGCACTCGCACCAGCTCCTCTTTCGAGCTCGCCGCCAAGCGCCTCTCCGCCGACGTCGTCTCGATCAAGTCCTCGGGCTCGGCGGTCGAGAAGGGCGAATCGCTCAAGGACACGATCGCCACGCTCTCGGCCTACGGCCCGGAGGCGATCATCATCCGCTCGCCGCATGCCGGGGCCGCCACGCTGGTCACGCAGTGGACGCCCGCAAGCGTCATCAACGCCGGCGACGGCAAGCACGAGCATCCCAGCCAGGCGCTACTCGATGCCTACACCCTGATCGACCGTTTCGGCACCCTCGACGCGAAGAAGATCTGGATCGTCGGCGACGTGTTGCACAGCCGCGTCGCGCGCTCCTGCGTCCTTTGCTTTCAGATGATGGGCGCGCGGGTGACGGTCTGCGGGCCGCCGACCCTGATCCCGCGAGGGATCGAGCAGGAGTTCGGCTGCGCAGTCAGCTACGACCTCGATGATCTCGGCGAGGCGGACGTGGTCTACGCCCTGCGGATGCAGCGTGAGCGGATGAATGAATCGTTCGTGCCCTCGCTGCGCGAGTACGCGGCCAATTATCAGATCGACTCGCGCCGGCTCGGGTCACGCCAGCTGCTTATGCACCCGGGGCCGGTCAATCGCGGCGTCGAGCTCTCACCCGAGGTGATCGACGGGCCCGCCTCGCTGATCACCGCCCAGGTCGAAAGCGGCTTGGTCGTTCGCATGGCGGTGCTGTACGAGCTGCTCGCCGGCGGCAGCGAGCCGCGCGTGGCCGCCGGCGCTGACGCCGAGCTACCGGCCCCGACCCCGATTGGCGAGCCCGCGTAATGGCCGACAGAGCTATCTCCTCCCTCGACTGGCGAGGGACCGATTTCGACCCCGCGGGGGCGCTGGTGATCCGCGATGCCGCGGTGCTCGACCCGCGCACCGGCATCGACGGCCGCCACGACATCGTCGTCCGCGACGGCGAGATCGCCGAGCTTGCCGCTGCCGGATCAGGGGCAGCCGACGACGCCGAGGTGATCGAGGCCGACGGGCGCGCCATATTCCCCGCTTTCTTCGACCCGCATGTGCACCTGCGCACGCCAGGGCGCGAGGACAAGGAGGACATCGAGACCGGCTCACGCGCGGCGGCGGCGGGCGGCTTCTGTGGCATCCTCGCGATGGCTAACACCGACCCGCCCGTCGACATGGCCTCCCATGTCGGAGCGCTTCGCGAGCAGGCCCGCGAGCAGGCCGCGATCCCGACGGGGTTCATGGCGACGGTGACCCGCGAGATGAAGGGCCGCGAGCTCTCCGAGATGGCCGATCTTGCCGAGGCCGGCGCGGTCGGCTTCTCCGACGACGGCTTGCCGATTCAAAGCGCCCGGGTGATGCGCCGCGCGCTTCAGTACCAGCGCCTCGTCGGTCTGCCGATCGCCCTGCATGAGGAAGACGCCGAGCTCTCGTCGGGCGGCTCGATGCACGAGGGCAGTGTTTCGGCAGGGCTGGGCGTGGCCGGCATCCCCTCGACCTCAGAGTCGACGATGATCGCTCGCGACTGCGCGCTCGCCGCCTACGAGGAGGCCCGCATCCACGTTCAACACCTCTCGGCGCTGGAATCGGTCTCGGTGGTCGAGCAGGCCAAGGCCGCCGGAGTCGAGGTCACCTGTGAGGCGACGCCGCACCACCTGACCTTGACCGACGAGGAGGTGCGCAGTCTCGACTCGCGCTTCAAGATGAATCCGCCGCTTCGCACCGAGGCCGACCGCCAAGCGTTGATCGGCGGTATCCGCTCGGGCACGATCGACTGCATCGCGACCGATCATGCGCCTCATACGTCGAGCGAGAAGGAGGTCCCCTTCGAACAGGCGTCGATGGGCGTGATCGGCCTCGAGACGGCCTTCGCGGTGCTCTACACGGAGCTCGTACTGCCCGGCGTGCTCCAGCTCGCGACCGTCGTCGAGCGGCTCGGCGGCGGGGCCGCGGCGCTCGGCTTCGCAACACCGAAGATCGCGCCCGGCGAGCGGGCAAACCTCGTGCTCTGTGATCTCGAGGCCGAGTGGGAGGCCGGAGCCGAGGGTTGGGAGAGCCGCTCGGACAACTCGTGCTTTGCCGGCCGATCGCTGCGCGGACGCGTGCTGATGACCGTCGCCGCCGGCCGAGTCGCCTACAGGCAGCGAAGCTTCGCCATGGGGGTCGCGTCGTGAGCGCCGCAGACTGCCGGTGCTTGATGAGCGGTGCTCACGAGGCGGCGCCTTGGGGTTATTCCGGGGTCGCGTCGTGAGCGCGGCAAAGCTCGACCCCGCGCGCGCCGCGCTGATCGTGATCGACGTCCAGGAGGCATTTCGCACGGCGCTGCCCAACTTCGAGCAGCTCACGGATGCCGCCGCGACGCTGGTACAAGGCGCGGCGGCGATCGGCATCCCGGTCGTCGTCACCGAGCAGTATCCGCAAGGGCTCGGAGCAACTGTGGAGGAGCTCGCGCGCCACATTCCCGCGGACGCCGAGGCGATCGAGAAGACCAAGTTCTCCGCGGTCGAGGCCGACGGTTTCGACCTTGGTGAGCGCGAGCAGGCGATCGTTTGTGGAATCGAGGCCCACGTCTGCGTCAACCAGACCGTGCTCGACCTGCTCGACGAGGACGTCGAGGTGCACGTCGCGGCCGATGCGGTCGGTTCGCGCGCCGAGGCCAACCGCGAGATCGGGATCGCGAAGATGGAGCGCGCCGGAGCATTGATCACCAGCGTCGAGATGGCGCTGTTCGAGCTTCTTGGCGGCGCCGATGCCGAGGCCTTCAAGCAAGTGCAGGCGCTGGTCAAATGAGCGAGCGCCAGGAGGGCTACGTCCTATTGGAGGACGGGGCCAGATTCGAGGGCGATCTCTGCGCCAGCGGCGGCGAGGTCTGCGGCGAGGTCGTATTCAACACCGCAATGACCGGCTACCAGGAGGCCGTCAGCGATCCCAGCTACTCCGGACAGATCATCACCTTCACATATCCGCTCGTGGGCAACTACGGGGTC
This sequence comes from Solirubrobacterales bacterium, assembly GCA_046716525.1. GTDB lineage: Bacteria > Actinomycetota > Thermoleophilia > Solirubrobacterales > 70-9 > WHSW01. Next base: position 5,061 of record JBKJXG010000247.1, on the reverse strand, counting down.
GCCGCCGAGGCGATGGAGTCCGATCGCGTCCAGGCGCGAGCCGTGATCATGCGCGAGGCAAAAAACGGCGAGGACCACGCCGATGCAGAGGGCGGCTGGCTCGACTGGCTCGCCGCCTGCGGCGTGCCTGCGATCAGCGGCGTCGACACGCGCTCGCTCGTTTGCCACATCCGCGATCGGGGCGCGATGCGCGGGGGGCTGTTCTCGGCCGAGGTCGCCGAGGGTGATGCTCGCGCGCAGATCGCCGCGGAGCCCTCGATGAGCGGCGCCGACCTCGCGCGCACGGTGAGCCCGGAGCAGGCAATCGAGCTCGACGGCACCGGCCCGCACGTAGTCGCGCTGGACACCGGCATCAAGCACAGCATCATCCGCCAGTTCCGCGAGCGCAACTGCCGGATGACTTTGCTCCCCTGCACAGCTTCCACCGAGACGGTGCTGGCGGCGGATCCGGACCTGGTCTTCCTCGCCAACGGCCCCGGCGACCCGGCCGCCCTCGACTACATCAGCGACACGGTTCGAGGCGTGCTCGGCAAGAAGCCGGTCGTCGGCATCTGCCTAGGCCACCAGCTGCTGTGTCGCGCCGTCGGCCTCGAGACGTTCAAGCTGCCGTTCGGCCATCGCGGCGCCAACCATCCGGTCAAGGACCTCGAGACCGGCAAGATCGACATCACCTCGCAAAACCACGGTTTCGCCGTGCGCCCGCCCGATGGCGGCGAACGGATCGAGGTCGACGAGCCGGTCGCCTGGGAAACCGACTTCGGCGTCGCCGAGCTCACCCATCTCAATCTCTACGACCGCACGGTCGAAGGGCTTGCGCTGCGAGACGTAGCCGGCTGCACCGTCCAGCACCACCCGGAGGCAGGCCCGGGGCCGCACGACGCGCGTTACCTGTTCGACCGCTTCTTGGAGCTGGCGGATGCCTAGGCGCGACGACCTCGAGAAGATCATGCTGATCGGCTCGGGGCCGATCGTCATCGGCCAGGCGGCGGAGTTCGACTACTCGGGCGTGCAGGCGTGCAAGGTGCTGCTCGAGGACGGCTACGAGGTCGTGCTCGTCAACTCCAATCCGGCGACGATCATGACCGACCCGGAGTTCGCGCACCGCACCTACGTCGAGCCGTTGGAGCCCGAGTATGTGGCCCGGATAATCGAACGCGAGCGCCCCGACGCGCTGCTGCCGACCCTCGGCGGCCAGACGGCGCTCAACCTCGCCAAGGCGCTTCACGACGACGGCACGCTCGCCAAATACGACGTCGAGCTGATCGGTGCCGACTACGAAGCGATCCACCGCGCTGAGGATCGTGAGGCTTTCCGCGAGACGATGGCAAGCGCAGGGCTCAGGGTGCCGTGGTCGGTGATCGTTGGCTCGGTGGGCGAGGTTGAGAGGGGGCTCGCTGCGGGAGAGATCGAGCTCCCCGCGATCGTGCGCCCCGCGTTCACGATGGGAGGCCAGGGTGGGGGAGTGGGCCACACCGAAACCGAGCTGCTCGGTGTCGTCTCCGAGGGGCTTGCCGCGAGCCCGATCAACCAGGTGCTCGTCGAGGAGTCGGTGCTCGGCTGGGGTGAGTTCGAGCTCGAGGTGATGCGCGACCGAAACGACAACGTGGTCATCATCTGCTCGATCGAGAACGTCGATCCGATGGGCGTCCATACGGGCGACAGCGTCACCGTCGCACCGGCCCAGACGCTCACCGATTCGGTCTACCAGGAGTTGCGTAACCAGGCAATCGCCGTGATCCGCGCCGTCGGCGTCGAGACCGGCGGCTCCAACGTTCAGTTCGCGGTCAGCCCCGACACGGGCGAGATCGTCGTGATCGAGATGAACCCTCGCGTCTCGCGCTCTTCCGCCCTGGCCTCCAAGGCAACCGGCTTTCCGATCGCGAAGATCGCCGCCAAGCTCGCGGTCGGCTACGCGCTCGAAGAGGTCGACAACGACATCACCGGCATCACGCCGGCCTCGTTCGAGCCGACGATCGACTACGTGGTGACCAAGGTGCCGCGCTTTGCCTTCGAGAAATTCCCGGGCTCGGAGGGTGAGCTGACCACCCACATGAAGTCGGTGGGCGAGGCGATGGCGATCGGGCGCACGTTCCGCGAGTCCTTCGCCAAGGCGATGCGTTCGCGCGAGCTCGACTCGCCGCCCGACGTGCCCGAGGACGTCGAGACGATCCTCGGTCGGCTGGCGACGCCGAGCTCCGATCGCTTCGACCTCGTGCTTGCCGCGTTCCAGCGAGGGGCGACGGTCGAGCAGATCGGGGCGAAGACCCACGTCGACACCTGGTTCTTGCGCGAACTGCAGACGCTGGCGACCGAGGGCGACGGCAGCGGCGGCCTCGACCGCACCTACCGCTCGGTCGACACCTGCGCCGCCGAGTTCGAAGCGCGCACGCCGTATTACTACTCCGGCCATGAGCGAAACGCGGCCCTGACCGGCGAGGTACGCCGCGGCGAGCGCGAATCGGTTGTGATCCTCGGCTCAGGCCCCAACCGCATCGGCCAGGGCATCGAGTTCGACTACTGCTGCGTGCACGCGGCGATGACCGTGCGCGAGTCCGGCCGCGATGCGGTGATGATCAACTGCAACCCGGAGACCGTCTCGACCGACTACGACACCTCCGACCGCCTCTACTTCGAGCCATTGACCGTGGAGGACGTGCTCGCGGTGATCGAGGTCGAACAGCCCGAGGGCGTGATCGTCCAATTTGGCGGCCAGACCCCGCTGCGTCTCGCCAAGGCGTTGGAGGACGCGGGGGTGACACTGCTCGGAACGCCGGTCGACGCCATCGACCTCGCCGAGGATCGCGGCCGCTTCGGAGCCTTGCTGCGCCGCCTCGAAATCGCCCATCCGCCCTATGGCACAGCGACCTCTGCCGAGGAGGCCTCCGTGATCGCCGAGGATGTCGGCTTCCCGCTGCTGGTGCGTCCGTCCTACGTGCTCGGTGGGCGGGCGATGGAGATCTGTTACTCGGTCGACGACCTCACCCAGTACCTCGAGCGCCACGTCAAGGCCGACCAGGCGCATCCGCTGCTGCTCGATCGCTTTCTCGAAGACGCGATCGAGGTCGATGTCGACGCGCTGTGCGACGGCGTCACATGCGAGGTCGCGGGGATCATGCAGCACGTCGAGGAGGCCGGCGTGCATTCGGGCGACTCGGCCTGCGTGATCCCGCCGATGAGCCTCGGCGAGCAGATGCTGACCGAGATCCGCGCCACCACACAGCAGCTTGCGCTTGAACTTGGCGTGATCGGGCTGATCAACATCCAATACGCGGTCGCCGGCGGCAGGCTCTACGTGATCGAGGCAAATCCGCGCGCATCGCGGACCGTCCCTTTCGTTTCCAAGGCAATCGGCGCGCCGCTGGCGAAGATCGCGTGTCGGCTGATGCTGGGCGAGCAGCTGGCGTCGATCGAGCTGCCATCGATGCATAACGGCCACGTTTCGGTCAAAGAGGCGGTGCTTCCGTTCGCCCGTTTCGCCGGCACCGACAGCGTCCTCGGCCCGGAGATGAAGTCGACGGGCGAGGTCATGGGCATCGCCGGCGACTTTCCCACGGCCTACGCGAAGGCCCAGGCCGCAGCCGGCGTTTCGCTGCCCAGCGCAGGCACCCTGTTCATCACCGTCACAGACACCGACAAGGCCGCAGCGAGCGAGCTCGCGGCTCGCTTTCACGACCTCGGTTTCAAGATCGTCGCCACCCGGGGCACCGCGCAAGAGGTCTCGCGGATGGGGATCCCGGTCGAGGCGATCAACAAGATCGGCGAAGGCTCCCCACACGTTGTCGACTACATCCGTAACGGCGAGGTCGACATCGTCATCAACACACCGACTGGCAGCGGCGCGCGCTCGGACGGCTATGAGATCCGCAGCGCCGCGGTTCGCCGCGGGATCGCCTGCATCACGACGATGACCGGAGCCTCAGCGGCGGCGCGGGCGATCTTCGCAGCCCGGCAAGGCCCGGCCGAGCCGATCTCGCTGCAGGAGGTACATGGGACGACGGGTCCCCCAGGTTCCGCCGGCGTCGGAGCGCCACCCGGGCAGCAGGTAGAGGCCGAGCGGTGAGCGAGCGGGTGCTGGCGCCCTTCGGGCGCCGCACTTGCGGGGTCGTTTCGAACTTGGCGACGGGCGGCTACCGGATCGTGTCCGCGCTCGACGCCGAGGGGCCGCTGCCTCGCGCAGGGCAGTTCTACATGCTCGCCACGGACGCCTGGGGCGGGCCCCGCGGCCGGCCCTATCTGCCGCGCGCATTCTCGGTCGCAGACGCGGTGCCCGAAGCCGACGGAGTGCGACTCGATTTCCTACTCGAGGAGGTGGGGCCGGGCACAGATCGCTTGGGCGAGCTTCGCCCGGGCGACTCGTTGCACCTCACCGGGCCGCTCGGGCGGCCGTTCTCGGCGATCGCCGAACTTGCGCCGGGAGCTGCCGGCGCCGTTCTCGTCGGCGGTGGCGTCGGCATTGCGCCGCTGGTCCTGCTGCGCCGCGAGCTCTCCGACCGGGGCATGGCGCAGCGCGTGCTGCTCGGCTTTCGCAATCGCGAGCATTCAGGCGGGCTCGATTTGTTCGACTGCTCAGAGGTGCGAACGGCATTCGAGGACGGCCACGCCGGCCACCGCGGCTACGTCACCGATCTGCTCGCGGTCCTGCTCGCGGGTGACGATGCCGGCAGCGCGGCGGTCTTTGCCTGCGGGCCACCGGCGATGCTTGAGGCGGTGCGCGCGCTGTGCGCTGAGCGCGATCTCGCCGCAGAGCTGGCGATGGAGACGCCGATGGCGTGCGGCTTCGGCTCGTGCTTCGGCTGCGCCGTACCGGTCAAGGCGGGTGGCTATATCCGGCTCTGCGTAGACGGGCCGGTGGTCAACGCCGCCGACGTCGAGACCGCGCTCGTCGCCGGGAGCGGGCATTGAGCTCGGAGCCCGACCTCGGCCTCGATCTCTGCGGCATCCGCCTCGCCCATCCGATCATCAACGGCTCCGGCACCTTCGACGCGATCGCCGCACGGCGGACATTTGGCGACTCCCTCGACGAGCGCTTTCCATTCAGCATGTTCGTCTCGAAGACGATCA
>JBKJXG010000246.1:0-5880 GCA_046716525.1 Solirubrobacterales bacterium | reverse complement strand
AGGCGATTCCGCTGCTCGAGCAGCGCCTCGACTACCCGGATCAAACCGACGTTGTCCAGGCAGAGCTTGACGCCGCGCTCGCCGAGGCCGGCGTCGAGACCGACGAGAAACCGAAGAAGGTCAAGTAAAAGCGCGTCGCCAGCCTTCAGCGAGGATTCGAAGGCGCGACTAGCTCGGAGACTTGACCTGCGCGAGGCGCGATCGCGTTCCCAAGCTCGGTTCCCGAAATGCGGCCGCTCAGCCTCCTGAGAAGTTGGGCGGCCGTTTCTGTGAGAAGGCGATGACGCCCTCGATGAAGTCGGCCGTCGTGCCCTGCTCGCGCTGGGCGTCGGCCTCGGCGTCGAGCTGCGAAGCGAGGTCGGCGTAGACGGTGCGGTTGAGCAGCGACTTGGTCGCCGCGTAGGCCTTCGTCGGGCCGGTCGCGAGCTTGGCCAACAGCGCATCGGTCTGCGCCGAGAGCTCATCGTCGGGGGCGGTGCAGTTGATCAGGCCCCAGTCGAGCGCGGCCGAGGCGTCGATGCGTTCGCCCAGAAGCGCCATCTCGGCGGCTCGCGAGTGCCCGACCCGGGCCGCGACGGTCGTGGTCGCACCACCGTCGGGGACGAGCCCGATGTTGACGAAGGCGAGCAGGAAGTAGGCGGACTCGGCGGCGATGATCAGGTCACAGGCGAGTGCCAGCGCGCAGCCAATCCCCGCGGCCGGTCCGTTGACCGAGGCGAGCACGGGTTTGGGCATCTCGCGGACCCGAAGGATGGTCGGGTTGTAGATCTCGCGCAGGCGCACGCCGAGATCGGGAGCACCACCGTCTCCAGGGCCGTGGTCGCGCAGGTCGGCGCCGGAGGAGAAGGCGCGGCCGGCGCCGGTGATGAGCACGGCCCGGACCGCGTCGTCGGTAGCCGCTGCGTCGACGGCATCGCCGAGCTCGTGCCCGAGCTGCTCGGTCCAAGCGTTGAGCGAGTCGGGGCGGTTGAGGGTGATGCGGGCGGCGCCGGCCTCTACTGAGAGTTGGATCGTTTCGTAGCTCGTCATCGCACCAGGGTAGGTGGTGCGCGGCGAGCGTCCGGCTACCCCGCCGCCTCGGCCCGTCGCAAGCCGGTCCACGCCCATGTCGCCATCGCGACGATCAGACCGGCGCCCACCGTGAGCGCCAGCAGCGCCTCGGCGGGCACGCCGATGACCAGGTTTCGCCCGGCCTCGAGCATCGCTGTCATCGGGTTGAAGTCGGCGACGGTGGCGACCCAGCCCTCAATCAGTGGCCGCGGGACGTAGACGGGCGCGGTCATGATCAGCAGGAACGCCGGCAGCTGGATCAGCGGCGCCGCCTGCATCGTGCGCAGCCGCATCGCCATCCCGCAGGCAAACAGCAGCGCCGCGATGTTGAGGAAGACGGCGATCGTCGCGAGCCCGAGCAGGTCGATGCCGCTGCCGAGTATCTCGGCTCCGGCGGCGAGGGCGACGATGGTGACCACGATCCAGACCAGGATCCCTCGCGCCAGCGCCGCCAGCGCGTAGCCGACGATCATCGCGTTTCTGTTCCTCGTCGCCAACAGCATCCGCCGCGCGAAGCCCTGCTCGAAGTCTGCAGCGATCGAGAAGCCTGCGAAGACGCCACCGAAGACCGCCGACTGCATGAGGACGAAGATGTACTGAAACGTCGTGTAGTCCGGATAGCCGAAGTTCGGCGTCTCGCTCACGGCCGAGAGCCCGCCGGCGAAGGCGACGAAGAAGAAGATCGGCATCAGCAGCGACGGCAGGATGAACTGCGGCTTCGTGAAGACGACGAACAGCTGGCGCCAGGCGATCGCCAGCGCGGCGCGGGCAAAGCGGGTCTCGAAGAGCTTCATGTTCGCGCCATCCTCGTCTTCAGAGCCGCGGTGGCGGCGACGATCCCGACCGCCAGGACCCCGAACGCGCAGGCGAAGCCGAGCGCGAGCGCCTCGCCGTCCCAGCCGCTGATCAGGAGGCTGCGAAACGCCTCGATGATGTAGCTGACCGGGTTGATCGTGGTCACGACAACGAACCAGTCGTTGGCGATCACGTCGCGCGGCAGGGCTCCGGAGGAGAGAAAGAGCAAGACGAACAGCAGTGGGAAGGCGCCCTGGACCGCCTCGCCGTTGCCGGTGCGCAAGCCGAGCGTCAGCCCGAGCGAGCCGAAGGCGACGCTGACCAGCATCGAGAGGCCGAGAATCACCAGCGCACCCGCGATTCCAGCCTCGAGATCGGCACCGAAGGCGAGGCCGACGAGCAGGTAGACCAGCCCTTGGAACAGCCCCTGGACGGCGACGCCGGCGAGCTGACCGGCAATCAAAGCCGGACCGCGCAGCGGGGTGAGCTGGAGGCGGTTGAAGAAGCCGCGCTGGATGTCTTCGGCGATGCCCTGGCCGGCGCCCATCGTGGCGAAGAGCGCGCCCTGCATGAAGGTCAGGCCAAGCGCGAACGTCAGGTAGGAGTCGGTCGGAAAGCCGGGGATGTTGACCGCGGCGTCGAGCCCGCTCGAGTTCACGGCGAGCAGGAACAGCGGGAAGATCATGCTCGAGACGACCACCGCCGGCTGGCGCAGGGTGCGGGTCACCGACCGCTGCGCGAGATAACCGACCTGGCTCAGGGCGCCCGAGCGGCTCGGGCCGAGGACCTCCGCGGTCGCAGTCGCGAGGGCCGCGATCACGCCGGTACGGGCTCGAAGTCGCCGGTCGCCGCCGACGCGGCCTCGTCGCCCGCGCCCTCGAGGCGCTTGCCGGTCTTGGCGAGAAAGACGTCGTCGAGCGTTGGCGCGTGAATCTCGAGATTGGCGACGGTGATCTGCTCTGCGTCCAGCGCTCGCACCACCTCGGCCAGCTGCTCGGTGCCGCCGTCGAGGCGCACGGCGAGCGAACCGGGGGATGCCGGTGCCTCCTCGCCGAAGCGCGAGAGCACGGCAGCCATGCGCTCACGGTCGGCCTCCTCGACCGGTGATGCTTCGACCGAGGGCCGGCCGATCTCAGCCTTGAGCGCGTCGGGCGTGCCCTCGGCGACGATCGCGCCGGTATCGATGATCCCGACGCGGTCGGCGAGGGCGTCTGCCTCCTCGAGGTACTGAGTCGTGAGGAAGACCGTGACGCCGTTCGAGGAGGCGAGGCGCATGACCTCGTCCCACAGTGCGGTGCGGCTCTGCACGTCGAGGCCGGTCGTCGGCTCGTCGAGAAAGAGCAGCCGCGGCTCGTGCACGAGCGCCAGCGCGAGGTCGAGCCGGCGCTTCATCCCGCCCGAGTAGCCGCCGACCTTGCGCTCGGCGGCCTCGGAGAGGCCGACCCGCTCGATCAGCTCGTCGCCGCGCTTGCGGCCGGCTTCGCGCGGCAGCCCGTGCATGCCGGCCTGAAGGCGCATGTGCTCGCGCGCGGTCAGAAACGGGTCGAGTGCGGCCTCCTGAAGGGCGACGCCGATCACGTCTCGCACATCGGGCCCCTGCTTGACGATGTCGTAGCCGGCCACCCGCGCCGTCCCGGCGGTGGGGGGAAGGAGGGTGGTCAGCATGTGGACCGTCGTCGACTTGCCGGCGCCGTTGGGCCCGAGAAAGCCGTAGATCTCGCCCGGCGCAACCGAGAGGTCGATGCCGTCGACAGCTCTCGGGCCCTTTTTGAACTCACGGACGAGGCCCTCGACCTCGATCCCATTGTCCCGCGCTCTCATAGGGCTCCTCAATATTGGTAATTATCAACTATCCGCGAATTAGAGTATCATCGCCGTCCAATGAGTGTCAGCACGCCGACCACAGCAGCCGCCACCGAGGCGTGGGCCTTGATCGCCCGGATGTTCTTCGAGCACGGCCGGCCGCGAATGATGAACGCCGGTCACGAGCTCGAGCTGTCACCGCCGCAGGCGATCGTCATGCGCTTTCTCGACGAGCCGCGGCCGATGGGCGAGCTGGCGACGATGATGCGCTGCGACAACTCGAACATGACCGGCATCGTCGACCGCCTCGAGGAGCGCGGGCTGGTCGAGCGCACCGCTGCCGAGCGCGATCGCCGGGTGAAGTTGATCGCGCTCACCGACCGCGGCCACGAGCTGCGCGACCAGCTTCAACGGCGCATGGCCGAGCCGCCGGAGCCGATCGAGCGGCTCTCGCGCAAGGACCAGGAGTCGTTGCGCGACATCCTCGCCCGCGCGCTCGCCGACGACTGATTCTCGTCGCCGGCGGCGATAGGGTGGGGGGCATGCCCGACCTCGGCTCGCCGACGTCCTATCTGATGCTCGAGAAGAGCGCCGACGTCTACGCCAGCGACGAGGCCAAGCTCGGCCACGTGGAGGAGGTGCGCGCCGACGAGGCGACCGACATCTTCGACGGCATCGTCGTCCGCGAGCGGCCGCTGACAGGGCGCCGTTTCTACGTCGAGGCTGAGCACGTCGACGAGATCTTCGAGCGCGGGGTGCTGCTGGCAATCGACGCCGCCGCGGCCGAGTCGTTGCCCGACGCCGGCTGATGGCGATTCGCGAGGCGAAGGAGCAGGACCTGCCGGCGTTGATGCCGCTGCTGCGCGGCTACTGCGACTTCTACGAGTCGAATCCCAGCGACGAGTCGCTCGAGCATCTCGTCACCCGCGCGATCGCGGCGCCCGACGACGTCGCCTTCCTGCTCGTCGCCACCGATGATGTCAGCGACGAGATCGTCGGCTTTGCCCACAACCAGTGGAAATGGTCGAGCCTCAACGGGACGGCGGTCGCGGTGATGGACGACCTCTTCGTCGCCGAGGTCGCCCGCGGAGCTGGTCATGCCGACGCGTTGATCGAGGCCGTCGCCGCGGTCGCTCGCGACCTCGGCGCCGCGTCGATCTTCTGGTACACGATGCCCGACAACAAGCGAGCGCACAAGGTCTACGACCGCGTCGGCGGCAAGCCCCTGACCTTGGTCGAGTACGAGCTCGAGCTGTAGCTCAGACGTCGACCGCGGGCAGGCCGTCGAGGCTGGCCGTGTTCTTGGCGCGCTGGTATTCGACCAGGGCGTCCTCGCCCCCGACGCGGAGCCGCTTGGCGGCCCACAGGTTGGCGTGATCGCGTTCGCCCTCGAGCGTCATCAGCGGTACGCCGTAGCCGCATGAGTCGGCGATCCGCGTCGCCTCGACGACGATGATCGCTCGCTGCAGCTGCTCGATTTCAGGCTCGTCGAACTCACATTCGGCGAGCAGACCTCGGAAGCGCTCGTCATCTGCCTGGACGACCTCGCCGCGGCCGTGGATGCGGACGATCCGCGGCGGCCCCTCGAAGGCGCAGAACATGATCACGATGCGCCCGTTCTCGCGCAGGTGGGCGATCGTCTCGGCGCCGGAGCCGACGATGTCGAGATAGGCAAGGCGCTTGGGTCCCAGCACCCGCAGAGTGCCGATCGGCCCCTTGGGCGAGATGTTGACGTGGCCCTCACCGTCGAGCGGGGCGCTGCCGGTGAAAAACAGCGGCTGACGTGCGATCCAGTCGCGCAGATGACCGTCGATCTCGTCGAAGACCTTGCCCATCGAGCGAGCGTAGCGAGGCGGCTAGCGGTCAGGCAACAGCGGGCTCACGGTCGGCCGCGACGACCTCGACCGGGATCCCGTTGAGCACGGCGTTGCCCGAGGGCTCGTCGACGGCGACGGGCGCGAGCAGGTTCGAGTTGACGCCGGCGTGCTCGCCGGCGACGCTCATGCGCGTTCCCGGGGCGTCGTGGCCCCAGCCGTGCGGGATCGAGATCACCCCGGGCATGATTTCGTCGGTGATCTCGACCGGGACGACGAGCTCGCCGACGCTCGAGGTGACACGCGCATGGCCGCCCTCGCTGAGGCCGAGGCGGCGCGCATCGTCGGGATGCAACTGCGCGGTGCAGCGGTCCTTGCCCTTGACCAGCGCAGGCAGGTTGTGCATCCAGGAGTTGTT
>JBKJXG010000245.1:0-2652 GCA_046716525.1 Solirubrobacterales bacterium | reverse complement strand
AGCCGTTCTTCGCGGGGTGTCGGATTCACGCCCCGGGAGGCTAGTACGTGGAGCCGAGTCGAGGCCTTGTTCCTGGAGATGGCGCCTGTGCGGCGCCGGCGGGGTCCAGGTTTCAGGTGCGGCGATCTCGAACCAGACATCGGAGCTGCCGGGGCGAGTCCCCCAGCCGGCGGCCAGGGTGTCGACGATCAACAGGCCGAGGCCCGTCCCTGGTTCCTGCCCCTCCGAAACCTTTACACCGCCGGTTCCTCCGTCGCGGACCCAGCCGCGCACTCCGCCTTCAGCGAGAAGCTCAATCGAACCCGATATTGGCCCGGCGGGACCATGCTCGACGCTGTTTGCCACCAGCTCGTTGACCACGAGCCTGAGATCGGCGTAGATCTCGCCGGCCAGGACCTCGAGCAGGCTCGCGAGCGCCGTGCGTGCCTGCAGCCCCGCCTCTGGCGTGCTTTCGACGGTGAACTCCAGCTTGTCCTGGGCGGGTTGCATGGGCATCCCTTATTGCGTTACCCAGGTGGGCCGTTCGTTACCAACGGCTCCTCTCGTCTAGGCACTGCGCACGCCTGTCAAGGCGCTTCTTACGCCTAGCAGCTGCCTTCGACGCGCTCGACCGCGTCGCTGAGCTCGGCGACGCTGAAGGCGCCTTCGATGCGGGTGTCGATCTCGCCCTCGCAATCGATCACGAAGAGCCATGGCTCAGTGGGCAGGCTGTAGGCCTCGACCTGCTCACGAACCCCTTTGTCGACGAGGTTGTCGTTGTAGATCTCCATGTGGATGAAGGCTGCGTCGTCCTCGTGGTCGCGCTTGACCTGCTCGGCGACGTCGACGACGGGACCGCAGACGCGGCTGAAGCAGAGCGCCGGCGTCGCGAACAGCAGGACAACGGGCCTTTCGCCAAGGACGTCGGCGAGATCGTCCTCGTGCATCGACGAGGGCGGCACGCGCGTGTCGATCTCCTCGATGTTGGAGACCTGGTTGGCGGTCGGCGTGTGCACGCTCGGCGCTTGGTCGCCCGGCGCGGGAACGGGGTCGTTGGCGCGAACGAGGATGCTGGGCATGGTCACCGCCGCGAACTCGTCGTCTTGGCGTACGAGTGCGACCATGCGCCATTCGCCGGGCTGATCGAGCTCGAGGTCGGTGACGTAGACGGCCTTGGCGGCGTCAGGGTCGCTGGCTGTGTTTTCTGCCGTGAACGCGGGCTCGGTCTCGAGGCTCTCGACGCGTGCGGGGTACGGGCCCTGGACGCGGCCGTCGGCGCCGCTTGCTGCGTAGATGGCGACGTCGGCGTCCGTGATCTGCTCGCGCTCGACGGTGAAGACCCCGAGGCCGAGGCGGTTGCGGCCCACCGTGAACACCTGGCCTGCCGGTGAGACGACGAGGCCATCGCCTGGCGCGGACGCCTCGACGAGGTCTTGCAGATCGCCCTTGCCGGGATCGGGGAAGGCGGAGGCTTCCGGGGCGGGCTCGGGCGCGGTCGACTCGTCCTTCTCGCCGCAGCCCGCAACGAGCAGGGCAGCGAGCGCGGTCAGCGTTGTGGTGCGGAGAATGGCTTGGCGCACCGGGCGCATCCTAGACAGGACGGCTAATCGCACGCTAAGCGGCGGTCGTTCTCGCATGCGTGGGATCGGCGACTCAGATGGAGCCTTTAGGGTGCGCGGCTGACGTCCGATCGAAGGAGGATGAGGTGGCGGAGCGTGCGGCGCTGGTGACAGGTGGTTCGAGCGGGATCGGCTTGGCGATCGCGCGCGCGCTCGGCGAGGACGGTTACGGCGTGACGATTTCCGCACGCCGCCCGGACAAGCTGGAGGCAGCCGCGGAAGGCTTGCGCGCGGACGGGATCGAGGTTCAGGCAGTGCCGGCGCAGCTCGGCGAGGAGGACGAGATCGTCGCGCTGGTGGCGGCGCACCGCGAGAAATACGGGCGACTCGACGTGCTCGCCAACAACGGCGGCGTCGGCATCGGCGAGGCGATGGACTCGATCTCGGCGAAAAAGCTCGACATCCAGGTCGGTGCGAACCTGCGCGGCTTGATCTTGACGACGCGCGAGTCGCTGCCGATGCTGAAAGCTGCGGGCGCCGAGCACGGCAAGGCGCTGATCGCCAACACGGCTTCGATCGCCGGCAAGGCGGGTCAGGGCTGGCTCTCGGTCTACTCGGCGACGAAGGCGGGGGTGATCGGCTTCAGCCAGGCGACGCAGAAGGAGCACGACGGCCAGGGAATTCAGGTGACGGCGCTCTGCCCAGGATTCGTCGACACGCCGATGACCGAGTTCGTCAAAGAGCATGTGCCGGCCGCGGAGATGATCCGGCCGCAGGACATCGCGGGCGCGGTCAGGTATCTGCTGAGCACCTCGCCGGCGTGCTTGATCCCGGAGATCGTCTTCACCCGGCCGGGCGAGGGGCTCTAGCCGGCGCTAGGGGCGCGAGAGCTCGTGCTCGGTCGCGCTCAGCAGGTCGAGGCCGGGGCGGCGGCGGACGCGGATCTTGGCTGACTCGGGCTCGGGCACGCTGACCGGCGGCGCGGCGGGCGGCGCGGCCGCGCGGCAGCCTGCGAGCTGCTCTCGTGCGGCGCGAAGCGGCGTCGCCAGTTCGGCGATCGAGGTGCGGTCGATCACGGAGTCGAAAGCGAGATTGTCCTCGAGCAGGGATCGCA